>CANQYH010000206.1 GCA_947628025.1 uncultured Lachnospiraceae bacterium
CACGCTTGCGAAACGGTCCGGATGCCATGTCCTCTACGCCGCGCAGGGGATGAAGTTTGGCTCGGAAACGCTGACGTTCACGGTCTTGTATCCGGGGGCTGGGACGGCGCAGGGGGCGGGCGGCCAGGCGCGTGACTGCATTGGCAAACAGGGAGAACAGAGGCAGGATCAGCGGCAGCTCTACGATGACGGCTAGGATATAGGCGAAGCCGTAATTGACGCCGGTAAAGCCGAAGCTGCTGTAAATGGATTCGGTTTTCACCGTCAGCCATACGGCGGCGACGATCACGGCTACCTGCAGGATGCTGATGGGAATGTTTTTCAGCGTATCCTTGTGGAGACCGTGGCCCAGCTCGTGGGCAAAGATCGCGACGATCTCGTCCGGGGTCATGATGTCGATCAGCGTGTCGTAGAGGACGATGGTTTTGGTCTTCCCGTAGCCGGAAAAATAGGCGTTGGCCCTGCTGTCGCGTTTGGAACCGTCCATTACCTGGATCTCACGGACCGTGTAGCCGTTTTTTGTCAGCAGGTCCGTCAGTTTGGTCCGCAGCTCTCCGTCCGGCAGCGGCGTGAATTTGTTGTAGATCCTGGAGAGGAACGGGTAAAGCGCCATCACGGCGAGCAGGAGCACGCCCGCGATGACGGTGAAGAGAATGAGCGTCCAGTTCCCCAGTTTCCGGTAGATGAGGGTAAACAGCAGGACCAGGCTTACGGTGACGAGGACGCTGATCAGCCAGGATTTGACGCGGTCCGCGGCGAATACCTTGATGGTCCGCTTGTTGAAGCCGTACTTTTCGTCAATGACCATGCAGTTTATGTAGGAGAATACCGTGCCGACGACCGTCTCGATTGTCATGAGGACGGCCAGCAGCTCCGCCGCCGCAAGGTACGGATTCTCCGACGGGGCCAGCCGCGGGAACACGTTGAACGCGAATAGGCACAGGTACAAGGCGAACGAGGCCAGCGTGGACACCAGCTCCAGGGCGCAGCCCTCGGAGTGGTAGCTGAGCCATTTTTTGTATTTCTCCTCGTCGTACACGTCGCGGACATTTTCCGGGATCGGATTGTCCTTGGAACGCCAGCCCAGGTACTGCATGAACAGGTTATAGAGAAACCCCAGTGTAAAAAGTCCGATCGCGATCGTTTTGAAATCCATAGCGCGCCTCCCCGTCGTTTGATGGTTTTATTATGGACCTAAAGCGGAGAAAAGTCAAGACGGAGCGGGTACGGACGTAAATCTCGGTCCGCCGGATGTTAAATTTTCCCAATATGGGATGGCAAAAAGCTGTTTTGGCAAGAATATGCGCCTGCACGGCAGAAAAGCGGAATAAAACGTTCCCGGTCCGTATATAATGGAAATAAATGGACAATCATAAAGCCAGAAGATCACAGGAGGGATTTTATGGAACGCAGGCATAGACGGACCAGAAAAGAAAAGCTGGAGGATGAACTGAAGAAGACAGCGGAGACCATCGCGCAGTATACGGCGGCGCTGGAGGCTATGGAGGAAAAGCGCCGGTCGCTGGCGGAAGAGATCGAGAACGAGCGCATCCGGGAGGTCACGCGGCTGATGAAAGAGAAGAATCTGTCGGTAGATCAGCTGAAAGATATGATCGGCGCATCCGGCGCGGAGACCGTCGGACAGAGCGCGTAGGAGCCGGAACGAAAAATGGGAGCGCCACAGGGCCGGGATATGCCGGCGGATCTGGCCGCTCCTTTTTTATGCCTGCGTACAGGCCATTTCATTTCCGAAAACGCGCGTACTTAATGCACCCGCTTTTCCGGTTGGGGATTGACAATCCGGCGTTCTTCCTGTATATTCATTTCAGGAAGTAAAGGCGCTCCGCGAGGGGTGTCTTTTGCTTTTTTACAGGAGACCGCGGCGACTTCGCGGCATGACACTTCCACGAAAGGATGATGCGAGATGTTATTGGATTTGGTGGACCATAAGGATTCGATCAACCGTCTCCTGGCCCGGTACGGGGTCAAATTCGGCATTTATAAAAATCATGAGTTCCATGAACAGCTGTTTCCGTTCGACCCGATCCCGAGGGTGATCACGCGCATGGAATTTGAGTATTTAAATAAAGGACTGTCCCAGCGAGTGACGGCGCTGAACTGCTTTCTGGCGGATATTTATTCCGATAAAAAGATCGTAAAAGACGGCGTGATCCCGGCGGACTTCATTTATTCCTCCAAAGGCTACCTGCCGCAGTGCGAGGGGATCCGGCCGCCGAAGCAGATCTACAGCCATATTTCCGGCATCGATCTGGTGCAGGGAAAGGACGGGAACTGGTATATCCTGGAGGACAATCTGCGGATCCCGTCCGGGGCCTCCTATCCGATGATCGCCAGGGATCTGACCCGGCAGGCGGCGCCGGAGGCTTTTTCCAGGAATCATGTGGAGGATAACCGGGGGTATGCCGCGATGCTAAGGGAAACCATGGAGTATGTGAATACCGGCGGCATCCATGTGGTGCTGACGCCGGGGCGCTACAACGCGGCGTTTTTTTACATTCCTATCTGGCGGAGCGGTCGGGGGCTGTCCTCTGTATGCCGCAGGATCTGGCGGTGGAGGATAATAAATTGTATTACCGCCAGTACGGGGGCCGGAAGCTGCAGGTAGGGGCCGTGTACCGGCGCATTTCCGACGAGTATCTGGACCCGCTTACGTTTCTGCCGGAGTCGCTGATCGGCGTGCCGGGGATCATGGAGGTCTACGCGGCCGGCAACGTGGCGATCCTCAACGCGCCCGGAAACGGCGTGGCCGACGATAAAGGGATTTACTATTTCGTACCTCATATGATAAAATACTATCTGGGCGAGGAACCGGTCCTCCGAAACGCGCCGACTTACCTGGCCTTTTATGAGAAAGACCGGACGTTCATCCTGGAGCATCTGAGCCGCCTGGTGATAAAGGACGTGTCGGAGGCCGGCGGCTACGGCGTCGTGTTCGGCAATAATTTAAGCCGCGAGGAGCTGCGTTCGCTGGCCGAGGCCATCCGCCGGGAACCGAGGCGCTTTATCGCCCAGGAGGTCATCGATTTCGTGGATCTGGACATTGTGGAGGGCGAAGCGCGGGTCCCGCGGAAAGCGGACCTGCGGGCGTTCGTGCTGGCGGGAGAGACGGCCCGGGTATGGCCCAGCGGATTGACTCGTTTCTCCAGGAACCCGGACTCGTTTGTGGTCAATTCGTCTCAGGGAGGAGGATTTAAGGATACATGGGTATTATCTCGGTAGAAAGGGCCGATCATCTGTTTTGGATCGGACGGTACACGGAGCGAGTGTTTACGACGCTGGTAACGTTTTTTGATTTCTATGACCAGATGATCGACGTAGATCTGGAGGCTTATAAAGATTTCTGTGTGAAAGTGGCGATCCCGGACATTTACAGGGACCGGGAGGACTTTAACCGGCGTTACCTGTTCGACCGGACGGACCCCAATTCGATCTGCAGCAATCTGGAGCGCGCTTATGACAACGGCATCGTGATCCGCGATGAGATCAGCAGCTACACGCTGGCGTACCTCCAGCTGGCGCTGGACCATCTGTCGGCCGCGGCTGGTTCTTCGGCGCCTCATTACGACCTCCAGCAGGTGATCGACGATCTGCATGCGTTCTGGGGCTGCGTGGACGACCGGGTGGATGACGAGGAAGCGCGCAATATCATGAAATGCGGCAAGTATCTGGAACGGCTGGACCTGTACCTGCGGCTGGACTATCCGTTCCGCTACATTGAAAAGGAATATTCCAAGTTCATCAACCGTCTGGGGCGGGTGCGCCTGCCCTACGACCCGGCCTGCAAAGCGAAGCTGGACGAGATCTTCGCCATGGGGCCGTGGTGGACCGAACGGCGCGGCGAGGCTTTGGCCGCTTTGTGGAATTTTTTTCTGAGGTGAGACAGCTTGAGGATCCTGAACATTCAGTATGAGATGCAGCTTGCGTTTGACGGACCGGTGACGGATCACTATTTCCGGTTCCGCTGCCTGCCGGCGGAGGACGGCGCGCAGACCGTGGAGGCGCTGGAA
Organism: uncultured Lachnospiraceae bacterium; assembly: GCA_947628025.1. GTDB lineage: Bacteria > Bacillota > Clostridia > Lachnospirales > Lachnospiraceae > UBA3402. Next base: position 4,029 of record CANQYH010000206.1, read on the forward strand.
CGGACGGTGGACCCGGCCGGCGCGGTCCATGAGAGAACGGATGGGTTCGGCAACCGGATGTGTTACGGAGAGATCCTGACGCCTCATGACTCGCTCTGTGTGCAGATGAACGCCAGGGTGCGCGTGGAGCGGAACGCGGTGCGTGAAGAAAGAAAGAGCGGGGCGGCGGCGTGCGGCCGGACCGATCCGGGGACTTCCGTATATTCAGCGGGGAAAACGGAGACAGCGGACCGGAAAATGCGGAAGACGGGTGTCCGCGGCGCAGTCTTCGGGACCGCAGATGACCTGAGCGGCTTGACGGCCGGACAGGCGCCGTGGATCGCCTACCGCTACCCGTCGGAGCTGACGAAGCCGGATAAGGCGATGAGGGACTGGTTTTCCGTTCTCCGTAAGAAGTATGTCTCCGGCAGCGGACCGGCGGCGGAAGATATTATAAATGGCGGCGCGTCCCGGGAGATTTGCGGTCGTTTGGGGACGCGTTTCCCGGAATATCTGATGCACGAGGTGTATCAGAGGCTTTGCTATGCGCAGGGACAGACCCATGTGGGGACGACGGCGGCGGAGGCCTTTGCGCTGGGCCGCGGGGTCTGCCAGGACTACGCCCATATCTATGTGGCGCTTTGCCGGATGGCAGGTTTTCCGGCCCGCTATGCGGCGGGGATGGCTGTCGGCGAGGGAGCGACCCACGCGTGGGCGGAGGTATGGCAGGACGAAGCGTGGACCGCTTACGATCCGACCCACGACTGTATCGTGGACGACCGGTACGTCAAACTATCCCACGGCCGGGATTTTGCCGACTGTTCGGTCGACCGGGGGTGCTTTCGCGGCGCGAGCGGGCAGAAGCAGACGGTTTACGTGAAAGTGGAAGACTGCACGGCGGACCGGAAATCATAAACCGCTTTTCTGTGCGCCAGGACCGGATGCCGGAATGGTAAGAAAATTCGGCCAAAGGCCGGGAAATATGGAGAAATAACGATGGCATTTGATTTCAGGGAGTGCGCTGTTTATTTTATAAACGGGACCGCCTATGCCGGAAAATCGACGATGGTTAGGCTGCTGGCGGAAAAATATGACGGGATCGCCTGCGGGGAGAATTACCATAACCGGCTTTTGTCCGAATTAAAGAAAGAAGAATTCCCCGGGTTGACCTATACCAGGGACCTGGAAGACTGGCACGATTTCATCCGGAGGACTCCCGATGAATACGAGGCCTGGATCCGGCGAACCAGCAGGGAATGTGAGATCCTGGAGCTCAGGATATTGGAGGAGCTGCGGACGCAGGAAAAACCGGTGTTCGTCGATACCAATATCTCGATCGAGACGCTGAGAACAGTCGCAAAGCACGATCACGTCCTGATCATGCTTGCGGATCCGGAAGTCTCGGTGCGGCGCTTTTTCGAACGGCCGGACCGGGAGAAGCAGTTTTTATACCGGCTGATCATGGAAGAGCCGGATCCGGAGCACGCGCTGGACAATTTCCGGCAGTGCCTGATGCGGATCAATACTCAGGAAAATTACGATCGCTTCCTGAATTCCGGGTTCCATGTGATTTTACGGGATGAGGATCGAAGCGTCGAGGAGACGCTGGCCCTGGCGGAAAGAGCGTTCGGGCTGAAATGATGGAAAAAACTTTCATATAAAAAAGATCCGCCGCCCTGCGCGGCAGAATGGAGATACGAAAATGATCAAGACAGTTGTGTCCGTAGGACTTCCGGTGGACGAGCGGCTCCAGATTCGCAAATCCACCATCGCCCCGAAAAACCTGACCGGCGGCGAGAAACGGATCTGCATCGTCACCGGCACCCACGGCGACGAGCTGGAGGGACAATATGTGTGTTACGAGCTGATCCACCGGCTGAACAGCCAGCCGGAGCATCTGAAAGGGATCGTGGACGTGTACC
>CANQYH010000207.1 GCA_947628025.1 uncultured Lachnospiraceae bacterium
ACTGAAAGGAAAGAAGATCGTTTTTCTCGGTGATGCTGTCTCCCAGAAAAACGATCTTCTTTCCTTTCAGTTCCATAATGATCTCCTTTGCCTTATCTGCTCTCTCGTATTCACAGTCCATGCGCCGTTCCGGGACCCGTTTCCCGCAGCGCACAGGCCTGCTTTATCCGGACCGGGGCCAGACGCCCCGTCTCCGGCACCGGCCCCTATAAACCATTTCTTAATAAACCTCCTCCTCCGTCACCCGGTCCGGGTCAAACGGAAGCGGAATCGTAATCACACGGTCGTCCGCTACGTAGGTATACTCCGCGTCTTTCAGCGGAAGATTGTAGGATCTTCCCTCTCTCTGCTCCTTGCCGTACACCGTCGTCGGCCAGCATACCACCTCGGCGTCGATGTAGGCGTTCAGGCCCTCCGAGGCCCCATAATGCCCGTGATGGGCGACCTGCATGATATCGGATTTTAAGTAGTCCTTATACATATTTTCCACAATGACGGAGGCCGACGTCCCGCAGTCGCCGAGCTGCATGATCGTTTCTCCGCCCAGTTCGATGCGGAACACCAGCGAGGTATCGTTAAACTCGCCCACGATCTTGTCATAGGGAACCAGCTGCTCCCAGGTATACAGCATTTCGACCACCGCGTCCCGGATGTAAAACCTCTGCCCCGGATGGGCCTCGATCTCCCTGGCGCCCGCATACAGCGGCAGATGGTCTTGGATCGCTTTCACGCCTTTCTCCACCGCCTCCACGTTGGCGTCCTCCGCGGGCGGATAATTATAGACCAGCGCCTCCAGCTCCACCTGACCGGCGTATTTCTTCGAGAACGCCTTAAACGCCGCGTAATGATCCGGATGGGAATGGGTCATGAACCAGGCCGCGATCACGATATGGTCCGGATCGGGAGCCAGCCTTTTCATCTCATTGTAGATCGTATCCGCGCACGGCTCCTGGTTGAACCCGCCGTCCGTCAGGATAAAGCTGCCGTCCGACAAACGATAAAGAAAGCACATCCCGTTGGTCTTGCCGCCGTTAAAGTTCACGGAGATCATCTCCATCAGCGGTTCGCAGACCGCCTCGTAATCCGGGTTATCCTCCCGGCGGGGAGCCAGCGCGCCGGACGGTTCCGCGACGATCCGGAACGAATCATACTCCGGCATATAGATCAAACTGGCCGTCGTACTGCCGTCCGTCCAGGTCGAATAGAGGTTCCCGGCCAGTTCGCTGCCGTCGTATTTCTCAAAGCCCGCGCCGGCCAGGCTCTCCTCATAACCGCGGAAAATGCCGTCGCTGCCGGCCTCGTAGACCAACATCTCCGCTCCCTCGCCCATATCCCTCTGTCCTACGTAAGCGCCTCCCTCACAGGCCGGCAGCAAGGCCAGTATGCTGTCCGCCGCCAGTTCCGGTCCGGCCGCGGACGTTTCCCCGGCAGACGTCTCCGTTTCTGCCGCCGTCTCCTCCTGCGATGGGGCAGCGGCCGCCGCCGTTTCCGCCGCGGCGCTCGTCTCTGCCGTTTTCTGCCCGCCGCACGCATACAGCAGCAGGGATAAAACAGCCAACCCGGCCGCCAGTTTTCCGTATCTCATATATCCTCCTATCTGCGGACCGAACAATTTCTCTTATAAAAAGGGATGCCGCAAAACAGGAAGTCCCTCCTGCCTCCCTGGCGGCCGCCGCAGTCATTCTCTCAAGTCTCATCTTTAACCGCCGGTACATACAGGAACGAAAATCCGTTTCACAACAGCCCTTTTTGTCAACAGGTGCAAAAATCTCAATAGATCTCTTTCTGAATCACTTTATCCGGATCGAACGGCAGCGGCAGCGTAAACACATACGTGTGCGCCACATACATATGCTCCGCGTGGGTCAGCGGCTCCGAATAAGACCGTTTTAACTGCGTCGCCGCTCTCTGGTCGGTCGTCGGCCACAGGGCGACCCGCGCGCCGATATAGCGGTTCAGGCCCTCTGTCGCTCCCCAGCTGCCGTGATGCGCCACCTGTATGATATCGGATTTCAGATAATCCTTATACAGCTCTTCCACCACCGGCGAAGCCAATGTCCCGCAGTCCCCGAGCACCATGATCTTCTCTCCGCCCAGTTCCACAGAGAAGACCAGGGACGTATCGTTAAAGTCCGCGATCTCCCTGTCGTAGGGCATCAGCTGCTCCCAGGTGTAGATCATCTCGACGACCGCGTCCCGGATATAAAATCTCTGGCCCTGATGCGTCTCGATCGTCTTCACGCCGTCGTACATCGCCAGGCACTGGTCCAGCGCTTTCACGCGGCTGGCCACAAACTCCATTACCTCTCCCTCGTCGGAGGGGTAATTATAAACGCAGGTCTCCAGCGTCACCTGATCCGCATATTTCAGGGCAAACGCCTTGAACGCTCCGCAGTGGTCGGAATGAGCGTGGGTCAGGAACCAGGCCGCGATCACGATATGGTCCGGATCCGGCGCCAGCTCTTTCAGTTCGTTGTAAAGCGCGTCCCCGCATTCTTCCACGTTGAAGCCGCCGTCCACGATGATGAAGCTGCCGTCCGACAGCCGGAACAGGAGGCACAGCCCGCCTTTCTGGGCCTTATTAAAATTGGGCGAGATCATCTGCATCAGAGGCTCGCAGATTTTCTCGTAGGGCGGGTTGTCTTCCTCTCTCGGAGGCAGCGTGCCCGCGGGCTCCGCCACGATCCGGAACGAATCGTAATCCGGCATATAGAGCAGACTGACCGTCGTTTCCCCGTCCGTCCAGGTGGAAAACAGATTCCCTGCCATTTCATTATCGTCATATTCTTCAAAGCCTGCGGCCGACAGTTTTTCTTCATATGCGCGGAAGCTGCCGTCGCCGGTATCCTCATAGACCAGCATCTCCGCTCCCTCGCCCATATTTTTCCACCCGACATACCCGGCCTCCCCGCAAACCGGCAGAGGCGCTAAAATGCTGTCCGCCGCCAGCTCCGGCCCGGCCGGGGCCGCTTCCGTGGTCTCTTCCTCCGCCGAAGAGGATTCCACGACCGCCGCCGTCGTCTCCTCCTGCAGTACGGTCTCCTCCGTCGCAGGAACAGCCGCCGTCGTTTCGGGCGCCGCCGGCCCTTTCCTGCCGCACGCATACAGCAGCAGGGACGCCGACACCAAAAGTACCGCCAATTTTTTGTCTCTCATAAATTCTCCTCACCCTGATAATAACGAAACCCATTCCCTTTGCCGCCCGGCGCGGGTCTGATCCGCACCGGCGCGGCCGCTTGTTTTATCCCTTGATACTTCCTACCATAACGCCCTTTACAAAATATTTCTGGACGAACGGATAGACGCAGATGATCGGCAGCGTGGAGATCACGATGACCGCCGACTGCATCGCGATCGTCGGCGGAGTAGACTCCACCAGCGTCATGTCCATCTCCAGGTCGCTGATCCCGCTGGTCGCCGTGATGATATTGCGCAGCAGGTTCTGCATCGGCAGCTTGGACACGTCGTTGATATAGAGCATCGCGTCGAACCACGCGTTCCAGTGCCCCACCGCGTAGAACAGGGCGATCGTCGCGATCGTCGCTTTCGACAGCGGCAGCACGACCTTGGTCAGGATCTGCACATCGTTGGCCCCGTCGATGATCGCCGCCTCTTCCAGGCTCGACGGGATCGCCATGAAGAAATTCCGCATGACCAGCATGTTCCAGGTGCTCATAAGTCCCGGCAGGATCATGCTCAGCCGCGTATTATACAGGCCCAGCAGCTGTACCAGCAAAAAGCCCGGGATCATGCCGCCGGAGAAAAGCATCGTGACCACCACGTACTTCGTGATCAGACTTCTCCCTTTCAGGTTCCTCCTCGACAGGCCGTAGGCGAACGAGATCGTCATCAGCATCTGCAGGGAAGTTCCCAAAAGCACGCGGTACATCGTATTGCTGTAAGCGCGGATAATGCTGCTGCGGCCGCTCCACAGCATCCGAAACGCCGTAAAGTCGAACTTCTCCGGGATCAGGATGAAAGAGCCGCGCCTGGCGATCTCCGACTGGCTGACAAACGAGGTCATGACCACGGAGAACACCGGTATGATGATGATCAGCGAGACCAGGGTCAGCAGGATCACGTCGACAACCTGAAACACATTCTCCCCGGATATGTATTTTTTGTTCCTTTTCACCAGATCCCCTCCTGTCCCAGTTTCTTCACAACCGCATTGGAACCCACCACCAGAATCAGGCTTACGATCGATTCAAACAGTCCGATAGCCGTTGCGAACGAAAAATTCATTTTCCCTACGCCTTCCCGGTACACATACGTGCTGATCACGTCCGCGGTCGAATAGATCTGGGAGTTATAGAGCAGCAGGATCTTGCCGGATCCTACGCTCATCAGCTCGCCGATCTGCAGGATCAGCCGCAGGCAGATCACCGGCATGATCCCGGGGATCGTGATGTGCCACATCCGTTTCAGCACGCCGGCCCCGTCCACTTTCGCCGCGTCATAAAGTTCCTGGTCGAGGCCCGCCATGGCCGCGATATAGATGATACTTGCCCAGCCCATGCCGGACCAGATGCCGGAAGCGATGTAGATCGTCCGGAAATACTGGGGCTCCGACAGGAAAGAGATCGGAGTGCCCCCGAAAAACTTCACGATCGCGTTGACCAGGCCGCCGTCCACCGACACCATGTTGCGGATGATGCCGCACACGATAACCGCCGACAAAAAGTGCGGCAGGTAGGAGATCGTCTGCACGCTCCGCTTAAAGAGATTGCCTCTTACCTCATTGATCAGAAGCGCCAGGATGATGGGGATCGGGAACCCCCAGAGCAGGCTGTAGATACTGATCAGCAGCGTGTTTTTGATCAGTCTCATGCAGTAGGCCGAGCGGAAGAACTTCATGAAATGCTTGAATCCCACCCACTGAGACGTAAAAATACCCTGCAGACCGAAAAACGGCTTATAATCCTTAAACGCTATGATGACTCCCAGCATGGGCAGATAGTGAAAGATCAGGTAATACAGGATGCCCGGAAGCAACAGGCAGTAAATGAAGCGGTCTCTTTTCAGATAATACCATATGGATCTCTTTTTCTCATTTACCATTTTATTTTCCCCTATAAAAATCGCAATTCAAAATCAGCTTTATCAAAAACCATTCCCAGTTCGCTTATCCAACGGCCGTCAGAGATGCTCGATCCTGTCCCTGAACGCCGCGCCGATTTCATAAATCATACGCAGGATGGCCGGCACGGCCTCCGCGTCCACTCTCGACGGCGTCACATGGCGGAACGTCTCGAAATTCAGAGAACCCGTATAACCGGTCTCCGCCAGCGCCTCTGTCACGTCTTTCCACCGTATATTGCCGGTATAAGGCGCGAGATGGCTGTCTTTCAGCCCCTCGTTATCGTGCAGGTGCAGCGCTTTCACCCTGCCGCCCAGTTTCCGGATATACGCCCCTATATTTTTGCCCAGCAGGTTCAGATGGCCCGTATCCACGCAGATACCGAAGCACTCCTTTCCCGCCAGCCCGTTCAGATGGTCGATATACCATACCGCCTCATCCGGGTCCGAGCAGACCCCTTCGATCATATTCCCCTGATAATTCGTAAACAGATTCTCCAGGCAGACGACCACGCCGGTCTCCTGCAGAACCGGAATCAGGCTCTCATAGAGGTGGAGATTCAGCTCGCGGACCGTCTCCGCGGACTGCGTCTCGTCATCCAGCGCCAGCGAGATCCCGTGTATGACCAGATACCTCAGCCCGATGCTGCCGCAGAAACGGATGCACTGCTTATAAATCGCGATCGCCCAGTCGACAAACCCGTCCGCGCCCTTGACATAGGCCGGAAACGGAGCGTGGGCCTGCAGCAGCTTCAAGTCGTTTCTGCGGATGATCTCCAGCTCTTTCGCATAATATTCCTGCACCTTTTCCAGAGGCTCCTGGAAGATGCAGTACCCCATCTG
>CANQYH010000208.1 GCA_947628025.1 uncultured Lachnospiraceae bacterium
GTCGTCGTTGAACTCCTCCAGCACGGGAATCCGGCCGATCACATTCTCGGCCAGCCAGTTCATGGACACAATATCCTCCGGCGCGAGGGTCTGTCCCTCCTGGCACCGGATCACGCCCTGCTGGGAATAGATCAGTCCGTCGAAGGGATGGAAACTGCCCTCCCGGATGGAACGCTTCAGGAATTCAATCAGCCTGTGGGTTCCGTGAGGTATATCGTCGGCGCAGATAACGTCGATCACATCCGCCGACATGCCCCACCAGTAATTGACCGCCTTTTTGCCCTTTGCGACGCCCTTTTCATCCGTCCCCTGGCAGACCTGCTTGACGATCCGCTCGTAGAACTTGCCCCAGTGCCAGATCGGAGTCGCGTAATTTTCCCTCTCGCCGTTTTCCATAATGTGGAACAGGCCGTATTCCCGGGAAGCTTTCTGGGGAGTGATCATGTCGTCGCCGGAGATGAACGTGATGCCCTCACGCTCCAGGCGGGCCATGGCGTTGGCATCGCGGGTCCTGGACCATTCCAGGTAGACCTTGACGTCCGGGTCGATCATCCGGGCTCCCAGCGCGAACGCGTTGATATTGGCCAGGGTCCCATAGATCGGGTAATCGGCCACGTAGCCCAGCTTGCCGGTCTTGGACAGGGCCGCCGCGATGGCGCCCATCAAAAACTTGGCTTCGTACATCCGCGCATAGTATGTACAGATCGCAGAGTAAGACATATTGATGGAACAGTTATAGATCTTCACCTCCGGGTGCAGGACCGCCATGCTAACGCTCTGCTTTACCATCTGGGGCGCCGTCGTAAAGATCATATTGCAGCCGGAGCGGATCGCGTTTTCGATCGCTTCCCGGACCTGATAATCCGAATCCACCTTATCGAACGCCATGGTCTTCAGCCGTCCGCCGTAGACCTCGTTCAGATGCAGGCGTCCCAATTCATGGGCGTAGGTCCAGCTGGAAGTCTCGGCCGTCTTTGTATAAATGAACGCGATCTTGAGCTGTTCCGGCAGGATCGCTCCGGATAAGAGCCAGTTCAGAAGCGCCGGCTTCGGACTGCTCTCCTCCACCTCCTCCGGGCTCTCCACCAGCTCCACCGGATGGCCGCTGTCCGCCAGCTCGATCTCTTTCTTTACCTTCGTCAGCGCCTGCTGCATCTCCTTCTCCGTCTGATGGGACACCACGTCGTAACCCAGGATCTCCGTATAGATCAGGAACACGTCGCTGCGGTTCAGCCGGAACACCTCCTGGCCGAACTTTCCGAACGCCCGGTCGAAGCGCCCGTAAGCGGAATTGAAGATGATGCGGTCGTCCTCGCTCCATTCCTCCCCCGGCTCTTTCCCGATCAGCTTTAACAGTTTCTTATAGCTACCCTCCTTGGAAAACCAGACGTCGTTATTCTTCGCCACGTCATAAAAATCCATGAATTCGCAGTAGAGCCGGTATTCTTTGGAATCGTTCTTCTTGGGCAGCAGACGGATCACTTCCCCCTGGATGCTGTACGCCCCCAGAAATTTCATCACGCTGACCCGCTTATTGCCCTCCTGGACATAGAAGCGGTTCATGTATTCGTAGACCAGGATCGGGTCCTGGATCCCCTCTTCCACCTGATAATCATAAAGGTTGGACCATTTGGCGGAAAATTCCGAACCGGGAGCCAGAAGCGGCATGAAATTGCTGGCAAAGGCCGTGGTCCTGCCCTCGGTCTTCGTCCCCACAATCCTGGAGATCGGGATATCCACCACGCCCAAAGATTCCTCCGAAGCGATATCGCCGGCCGGGAGGATCGAATCCAAAACGGGAAGATAGGGATATTTCCCCTCCTCGATACATTCCTGGTAATTCTTTCTGCCCAGCTTCAGAGCTTCCATATATTTTAATAATGCTGCCATCGTACACCTCCTGCTCTAAAAAATAAATGCCATGAAAACGGCCGGCGCACTCCCGCCGGACCGTTTTCTGTATCTGTATACGGCCAAAGCGCCGCCTTATCCCAGGCAGTAACGCCTCGCACCTGCGGCCTCATCCCCGCTCTGAAAAACCGCTGACCCCAAACGCCGCCGGACCGCTGTGGGTGGAGACGACGCAGCCGGTCTCGATCCACCGGATCTCCTGAAAGCCCAGCTCTTTGGCCCGCGCTTCCAGACGCTGCTTCAGATCTTCCGGCAGGCCTGGCGAATAGACGAACGCCATCAGCTCCCTCGACAGACTCTGCTCCTCGGTAAATTCATCCAGCAGCTTCATCGCGATCTTCCTCATATCGCCCCGGTATTTCTTCGTCGCGTCCAGACGGCCGTCGCGGATCTCGATCAGGGGACTGAGGTTTAAGAGTTTTGCGCCCAGATACGCCGCGTTGCTGACCCGGCCGCCGGCTTTCAGATAGACCAGGTCCCCCGGCAGAAAGCCCATGCGGCATTTCTCCCGCAGCCGGATCACCTCCGCGGTCACTTCTTCGACGCTGCAGTCCGGATGCTGCTCCAGGTAGCGGGCCGTACAGAGCGTAACCAGGGCCTGGCCGGCCGACACATGCTTCGTGTCGATGCTGGTCACGTAATCCCTGCCTTTCGCCGCCAGGATCGCGCTCTGCAGGGAACAGGTCGTGGCCGCCGAATAGCCCAGATGCAGCAGATGGCTGTCGGGATATTTCTCATGCAGTTCGTCAAACACTACTTCAAAATCATGGGGAGTACATCCGCTGGTCTGCGGCAGCTTTCCCGTGCTTTTATAATAAGAAAACAGATCCGTCGTCGGGAATGCCCCGTCGTCTTTCGTCTCGCTGCCGAACGATACGTGCATCGGCACCTTGACGATCCCGTACTGTTCCGCCATGTCCGCGGGTACGTCCGCGCCTGTTTCCACCAGAATGATGAATTTGCTCATGGTATGATTCCCCTTTTTCTCTTTTTTCTATCTCTTCCGCCCCATCTGTTTCCGCGCGGAATTTTTCCTGCCTCCGCCGTTCGATCCGCTATTCCCCCAGGGCGTGGAGCGCGTCCAGCGCCGTCTTCATGATCTCCCGGACCTCATCCTCGGTCATTTTCAGTCTCTCAGCCAGCTCCGGCACCGTGGCTTCCCGGCCCAGCTCCTCCGCCATGACTTTCGACACATCCTGCAGCATATTGACCCGCTCCAGGATCCGCTTTCCCGCTTTTTCCTCCGTCTGGTGCCGCTTTATGGTCTCTGTCAGGGCATCTTTTACCCGCCCGGCCAAAAACTCTTCAAACGGATCGCACGCCGCCGGATCATACTCCGCCGCCGCCAGCAAAAGCGCCAGATTCGCCTCCTGCGCCAGATCCCCGGCCGCCACGCCGCGGCCCAGAAAATCGCGGCTCAGTTCCAGGACATACCGCAGGTTCCCCTCAACCAGGCGGTTTCTGGCCCCATCGTCGCCGCCGGCGGCCGCTTCCGCCAGGCGGGCGTTTTCCTCCCGTCCGCAGGCCTCGATCGCCGCCATCTCTTCCATATACATCTGAAATATATCCAATTCTTTCGGCATCCCTCTCACCTTTCTCCGCCGGACGGACGGTCCGGGCCGGTCCCCCGGCTGTTCCGGCACATGCGTCACGCACCGGTTCCTGCCGCGCCCTCTGTTCTAGTATAACAGACCCTTGCCGAAATGTCATTAAAAATCTGACGTCAATCCCGATGAAACTTACGCTCTTTTTTGAATACACAGAAAAATACGTGAAAAAACGCGGCATGACCGAGATCACGCCGCGCTTCGGAAACACGATACATCGTTTCTGCTTTTTCTTCAGATCTCTCCGAGCGAGTCCAGCGCCTCCCGGCGCAGCTCCCTTTTTCTTTTTGTAACCAGGCCGCCGATGCGTCCGCTCTCTTTCGAAGTCAGGCTTTTCCATCCTTTTTCCAGCACTTTGTCGCTCAGCCCCAGTTCCGCGGCGATCTCAAATTTCAAAAGCTCTTCCGGTTTCAGATTCTTCGGATCCAGCGGCTCGTCTTTTTTCTTTGACATGATAAACAGGCATACTCCTTTCTGGACTTTGCTTAGAGTATACCCTTTCCGAGCAGGCCTATACAGCCGACGGCCGGCCATTTATCATATACTGCGATTCACAGCGGGATAACGCCGGGGCAGTTCGGCCCGCATCCCGCATAGGGATCCTGCAGAGCCGTGTTTCGCCGTCCGGCTCCTACCGTTCAGACGCTCCTCAAAAATCATACGGCGACTGCGGGATAATGACCGCCGCGACCAGATAAGCAATCACCCCGGGCGCTATGCCGATCAGCGTCGCCAGGGCCCAGATCAGCCTCACGACCGTAGGATCGATATGAAAATACTCCGCCAGCCCCGCGCATACGCCGCAGATCATCCGGTTCCGATTGGAACGGTACAATTTTTTCTCGTTATTCATAAAATATGTCCTCCTTATACGGCGTTTTCCGCCGCCGATTTACTTTTATGCGCCCGCATTTCGCGGCGCGCCTGCAGTTACTTTTCCCGGGGTCCCGCAAAGTCAAGCGCAATATTCCCCAGCTCGCAGTCCAGCTTCGCCTTTTTCTCCGCCGACTCAAAGGATTCTTCCCCCGCCGTCCTGGATATCCCGTCGATCTTAATGACTCCCAGATCTTTCTCCAGATCGTAATTAAAATCTCCCCTGTCTCCATACAGCGTCAGTTCAATATCGCCCATCTCACAATCCGCTTTCAGGGACTTTTCCACCGCCCCCGTATACCCGATGCTGCCCACGGCGCTCTTTGCGGTCATTTCTTCCGTTTCGCCGTCAGAAACGACAATGCTGCCCGCGTTCACTTCCAGATCGATCTGCGCCGCCGCGGCGCGATCCACCGTCACTTCCGCAGCGTCGGCCGACAACTCCAGCTTCTCCGCATACAGGCTGTCCGCGTGAATGCTCCCGGCTTCCGCCTGCAGCCCCGCTTCTTTAAAACGGTACCCTTTCGGTATCCGCACCGTAACCGATTCTCCGGACGGCAGGTTTAAGATCGAAGAACTCTTTTTAAATGTTAATCTCAACTCGTTCTCCGACGTTTTATATTTCATCTCTATATACTCCGAAGAAAAAATTACCTCCACACGATCGACGTCCGCCTCCAGGACTTCCGCTCTCGCCGCCTGCACGTCGATCTCCAGCTTTTCCGGCAGATCGAACCAGGAATCCGCCGGTACGGCCGCCGCTGTTTCCATAGACGCGGCCGTACCCGTATCTATTTCCACGGAATCTTTCCCGTACGATCCTATCAGACGCCGCCAGACGATCGAATCTTCTTTTATAACGCCGGGAAGTACTGCGCCCGCCGCCACAGAGATCCCCGTGATGCAAAGTCCCAGCAGGACGCAGACGGCCGCCGCGATCAGAAGCGCTTTTAATGATTTCCTCATGCCATCCTCTCCCTTCTGTGCAGCAGACGGCCGATCCCGTCCACCAGCGTCCTAAGCAGCCACGGCAGGAATTTCCCGCCGAATACCAGGGCCAGGAACAGGAAAAACAACCCAAAGCCCAGCAGGATCAGTCCGATGCCCACGCAAAGGAATCCGTTCAGGGGCGACACTGCCAATACGGCGATCCCGGCGATCAGCACGGCCGCACCGGCGACCAAAAGCACCAGAGGCAGGACCAGGACCGTTACAGTCACGCCGATCAGCACGCCGAACGCCCCCGCCAGGATCCCTATCGCGCCCACAGCCAGACCCAGCAGCACCGGAGAAGCCGCAACCGCCAGCACGATCAGCAGGATCCAGGCCACGGTTTTGGCGTCTCCGGAGCGCCCCGGTTTCCCCGGCTGACCCGGCTGGCCCTGGTCCTGCCATACGCTCTCCCGGCCGGATCCGCCTGACTGCCCGGAGACGTCTGTCCAGCCCTGACGGCTGCTCTCCCACCCCGGCGCGCTCTCCCGGCCCGGGCCGGCTGCGGCTTC
>CANQYH010000209.1 GCA_947628025.1 uncultured Lachnospiraceae bacterium
ACGACTACACGGTGAACGAGGACGGTAAGGCGACGATCGAAGAGCTTCCGGTGGGCAAGAGCGTGACGGTGAAAGCGGAGTACACGATCACGCAGGCAGACATTGATAACCAGACAGAACTTGCGAACACCGCGACGGTAGTGGGCGAGGGCTCGACGCCTGCCCCCGATCCGGAACCGATTCCGACCGAAGAGAAGAATCCGGGTCTGACGACGACCAAGACGCTGACCAACGCGGGAACTGGTGAAAACGGAGCGTTCAAGGCGGGCGAGACAGCGAAATTTGACATCGTAGTCGAGAACACCGGAAACACGACACAGCATGACGTAGTAGTAACGGATACGATGGCTGGAGCGAAGATCGTAGCGGGCGTCGGCTACACGGTGAACGCGGACGGCACGGCGACGATCGAAACGCTCAATGTAGGCAAGAGCGTGACGGTAAAAGCGGAATATACGATCACGCAGGCGGACATTGACAATCAGACAGAACTTGCGAACACCGCGACGGTAAAGGGCGATGGCGAGACGCCGGGGCCTGAACCGGAACCGATCCCGACGGAAAAATCGAATCCGAAACTGAGCGTCGTGAAGAATATCAGAGGCTTAACGAATACTTTTGATATAGACGAGACCGTCAGGTACATCATTAAGGTTAAGAACGAGGGCAACGTCACTCTCAGAAATGTTTCGGTGACCGATCAATTTGTTGATAAGAATATCGATGAAGTCTTGAGTAGTGTGGAAACACTGGCCCCGGGAGAAAGCAGAACATATGAAGTTACCTACACTATGACCGTAAGTGACATCGGGGCAAACCAGCCGATCGTCAATGCCGCGATAGCCACGGCTCAGCTCCCGACAGGAGAGCAACTGACGGCCCAGGATAAAGTGCAGATATTCCCGGCAGCGAAGCAGCCGTCTCTTATGGTTGAGAAGACTGCAATCCCGGCAGCGGACGTAGAATTAGGAGATACGATTACTTATACGATTACCGTGACAAATAACGGCAATACGGAAATTAGCGATATTCAAGTAGATGATCCTCTAACCGGACTAAATAAACTTGAGTTGGAAGACGCACTTGCTCCTAAAGAGAGCCAAACGGTCACGACGATTTACGAGGTCCAGGAGAAAGATATCCTGGCGGGTATTGTTAAAAATACGGTTTCCGTTACTGGAAAGGGACCGGATGGACAGGAAGTAACAGGCGAAGCTAGTGCGGAGAGTACGACAGTGGCTCCGAAGCCTGATATGGAGATAGTCAAACGTGTTCTTTCCTCCAATTCCGGTTATGATGTGGGAGACTTGGTCAAGTATGCGATTACCGTAAAAAACACAGGAAATGTTACTCTTAGGGAGATAGCAGTATCCGATCCGTTAATCAATAACTGGCGTCGGTGGATCAATACCTTGGCTCCGGGCGCAGAGGAAAAACTGTATACGAGCACATATAAAGTTACGGAGGAGGATGTACGGACAGGAGAAATTGTAAATACCGCAGTGGCAACGGTAACTGTAGCTGGTAGCGATGGTAATGAGAAAGCAATCATCAAAGAAGACAACGTAACGGTTTATACGGTTGATCCGATCTATCATTTGACGATTACCAAGGAAACAAACGGAAGTCCGAAGAACGGCAAGACATACGCTCTGGGCGAGACCATTTATTACATTATCACGGTGGTTAATGACGGCAATCAGACTTTGACGGATATCACTGTAACGGATGAACTTACAGGTGATAAGTGGACGATCAGTAGCCTTGCTCCCGGAAAGGAGCAGAGGTTTGCGGCTTCCTATAGGGTGACAGAAGCTGATATTAAAGCAGGAAAAGTTGTGAATAAGGCGACAGCAACTGCCACAAGTACGGATCCGAAGACGTCGCCGGCGGTTGTGCCGGGGGAGAAAGAGGTTCCGACGGATCCTGAGAAGCCTGGTTTGACGGCGACCAAGACGCTGACCAATGAAGGAAGCGGCGCAAATGGAGCATTCGAAGCAAATGAGACGGCAAAATTTGACATTGTAGTCGAAAATACCGGCAACACGACGCAGCATGACGTAGTGGTGACGGATACGATGCCCGGAGCGAAGATCGTAGCAGGCACAGGCTACACGGTGAACGAGGACGGTACGGCGACGATCGGGGAGATCCCGGTAGGCGAAAGCGTGACGGTAAAAGCAGAATACACGATCACGCAGGCAGACATTGACAACCAGACAGAACTTGCGAACACCGCGATGGTAGAGGGTGCAGGCACGACGCCGGATCCCGACCCGGAACCGATTCCGACCGAGGGGAAGAATCCAGGCCTGACGACGACCAAGACGCTGACCAACGCAGGCAGTGGCGACAACGAAGCGTTCAAGGCGGGCGAGACGGCGAACTTTGAGATCGTAGTCGAGAACACCGGAAACACGACGCAGCATGACGTAGTAGTGACGGATACGATGGCCGGAGCGAAGATCGTAGCAGGCGACGGCTACACGGTGAACGCGGACGGCACGGCAACGATCGTAACGCTCAATGTAGGCGAAAGCGTGACGGTGAAAGCGGAATACACGATCACACAGGCAGACATTGACAACCAGACAGAGCTTAAGAACACCGCGACGGTAGAGGGCGAGGGCCCGACGCCGGATCCCGACCCAGCAACGATCCCGACAGAAGAGCAGAACCCGGGTCTGACGACGACCAAGACGTTGACCAACGCGGGAACTGGCGAAAACGGAGCGTTCAAGGCGGGCGAGACGGCGAACTTTGAGATCGTAGTCGAGAACACCGGCAACACGACGCAGCATGACGTAATAGTGACGGATACGATGGCCGGAGCGACGATCGCAGCAGGCGCTGGCTACACGGTGAACGCGGACGGTACGGCGACGATTGGAGAGATCCGGGTAGGCGAGAGCGTGACGGTGAACGCGGAATACACGATCACGCAGGATGACATTGACAATCAGACAGAACTTGCAAACACCGCGACGGTAGAGGGCGAAAGCCCGACGCCCGAACCGGAACCGGCACCGATCCCGACCGAAGAGAGAATACCGGGCCTGACGACGACCAAGACGTTGACCAACGCAGGAACTGGCGAAAATGGCGTGTTCAAGGCAAACGAGACAGCGGAGTTTGACATCGTAGTCGAAAACACCGGAAACACGACGCAGCATGACGTAGTGGTGACTGACACGATGGCCGGAGCGACGATCGCAGCGGGCGATGGCTACACGGTGAACGCGGACGGCACGGCGACGATCGGGGAAATCCCGGTAGGCGAGAGCGTGACGGTGAACGCGGAATACACGATCACGCAGGCAGACATTGACAACCAGACAGAACTTGCGAACACCGCGACGGTAGAGGGCGAGGGCCCGACGCCGGATCCCGACCCGGCAACGATCCCGACGGAAGAGCAGAACCCGGGTCTGACGACGACCAAGACGCTGACCAGTACAGGCAGCGGTGAAAACGGAGCGTTCAAGGCAAACGAGACAGCGGAGTTTGACATCGTAGTCGAGAACACCGGAAACACGACGCAGCATGACGTAGTAGTGACGGATACGATGGTCGGAGCGACGATCGTAGCAGGCACAGGTTACACGGTGAACGAGGACGGCACGGCGACGATCGGGGAGATCCCGGTAGGCGAGAGCGTGACGGTGAACGCGGAATACACGATCACGCAGGCAGACATTGACAACCAGACAGAACTTGCGAACACCGCGACGGTAGAGGGCGAGGGCCCGACGCCCGAACCGGAACCGGCACCGATCCCGACCGAGACGCAGAAACCGGGCCTGACTGCGGTCAAGACCGTAACGAACGCGCCGAATGGAGGTTTCGAGGCGGGCGAGACGGCTGAGTTTGATATCACGGTGACGAATACCGGTAATACGACACAGACTGATGTGATCGTAACGGAGCAGCTGGAGGGCGCGGTGGTCGTGGCAGGTGATGGCTACACGGTGAACGCGGACGGCACGGCGACGATTGCTGAGATCCCGGTAGGCGGGAGCGTGACGGTGAAAGCGGAGTACGAGATCACGCAGGCAGACGTCGACAATGCGGAACGCTTGAAGAATGTGGCGACGGTCAAGGGAAATAACGGAATGAATCCGGATCCGACGCCGGAAGTCGAGATTCCCGAGGTACCGCAGAATGGCTCGCTGTCGGCAATTAAGACATTGACAAATGCACCGGCGGCTGGTTTCAAGGCAGGCGACACAGCAGAATTTGACATCACGGTGACGAATACCGGCAACACGACGCAGACCGATGTGGTCGTAACCGAGCAGTTGGCAGGCGCGGCGATCACGGCGGGCAACGGTTATACAGTGAATGGCGACGGCCAGGCGGTGATTGCATCCCTGGCGCCGGGGGCGACCGTAACGGTGAAAGCGGCTTACACGATCACACAGGCGGACATTGACAGCGACGAGCCGTTGAGGAATATGGTAATCGTAGACGATGGCGACCCGACTACGCCGGACCCGGATCCGGGAGTTGTGATTCCGGAAGAACCGAAGCGGGCCGGGCTTACGGCGGCGAAGACCGTTACCAATGCTGGTACTGGAGAGAACGGTGCGTTTAAGGCGAACGAGACGGCGGAGTTTGACATTACTGTAACGAACAGCGGCAACACAACGCAGACCAACGTGGTTGTGACAGAGTTGTTGACGGGCGCAGTGATCGCGGCAGGCGACGGCTACACGGTAAATGCGGCCGGTCAGGCAGTGATCGCAGAACTGGCGCCTGGTGCGGCTGCAGTTGTAAAGGCATCTTATACGGTCACGCAGGCGGATATTGATGGCGGCGCGGAGCTGAAGAATGTGGCCCTGGTCGATGGCGATAACGGAACGGCGCAGGATCCGCAGCCGGAAGCCGAAATACCGACAGAAAATCCGGAAGAGCCGACGACCCCAGGCGGTCCGAATGAACCGGAAAATCCGGAAGAGCCGACGGCTCCAGGCGGTCCGAATGAACCGGAGAACCCGGGCGAGCCGACGAATCCGAGCGGTCCGAATGAACCGGAGAACCCGAATGAGCCGACAAATCCAAGCAGTCCGAGCGAACCGGAGAATCCGGGCGAGCCGATTAATCCAGGAGGCCCGTCCGAATCTGAGAATCCGGCCGAGCTAGAGAACCCGAGCGAGCCGGCTGAACCGGGAACCCCGGGCGAGCCGACCAATCCGGGTGGTCCGTCCGAAACCGAGAACCCAGGCGAGCTTGAGAATCCGTCCGAACCGGAGAACCCGGGCGAGCCGACGAATCCAAGCAGTCCGAGCGAACCGGAGAACCCGAGCGAACCGACGAATCCGAGCAGTCCGAGCGAATCAGAAAACCCGAATGAACCGGCCAATCCGGCAGAGACGATAAACCCGGCGGAATCCGTAAATCCGAATCCGAACGAACCGGCGAACCCGAGCGAGGAAGAGCAGGAAACGCTGTTGGAGAACATTGAGGACGAAACGGTGCCGCTGTCTGACATGCCGGACGTTGAGCTTCCGATCGCCAGCGTAACGGATCCGGAAGAATGGCTGGTGGATATTTCCGATTCGGAAGTGCCGCTGGCGCCGGTCCACAGCCAGATAAGCATTGAGGATGAGCATGTCCCGCTCAGCAATTTGCCGAAGACTGGCGATATGGGCGCAGCAGGTTCGCTGTTAGGCCTGTTGGCAGCACTGGGCGCTATGGGCGCCGCCGCGATCAAGCGCCGCGACGAGGAAGATTGATCCGACGCGTCCCGGCAGCCGGAATGAGTATCGCAGCTAAATAGTGAGTAAACGGTGCAAAACAAGCCTATGGTAAAAAAGCAGCGGTCACTTCTGACCTCTATTGTCTCAGTGACCGCTACT
>CANQYH010000210.1 GCA_947628025.1 uncultured Lachnospiraceae bacterium
TCTCCCGCTTTACGCCCGGTACAGGTTTTTCACTTCCCCGAACAGGTCCCGGCAGGACTCGATCTTTTCCTCGTTTCCGACGACGCAGAAGCTGCCGGTGTCCAAGACCGCGCGCACGACGCCCGCCAGTCCGCGGATATCCTCCGGCTGCACCGCCAGCACCTGGGCCCGCTCCGCGGCCGCCATCTCATTAGTCAAACCGGCCAGATAGGCGTACAGGCCCCGCTCGCCTTTCAGCGAGGGCGTCAGCGGCGTGTCCATGTCGCTGATGGTGCCGATCACATATTTCGTCATGTCTCTCTCGTCCGCCGCGAAATGCTCCAGGTACTCTGGCACCTTCTCATAGACCTGGTCCGTCTCCCGCAGGTTCGGATCCCGGTAAGACACGAAATAACCGTCCCCGGAACGCCCGAAGCTGCTGAAGCATCCGTAGGCCCCGCCCTTGACCCGCAGATTGATCCACAGGTAATCGTAGTTCATGATGAGCTTTAACACCCGGAGCGCTCCCGTATATTCATAGCCCGCTTCGCTGAACATGCCGCCCCGCGCCACGTAATTGACCTGCGAGGAAGTCTTAAAGCCCTCGTTTTTATTGCAGCGCGCAAAGGGGAACGGGTAAATGGTCTTCTCGCCCTCCGGCAGCGCCTGGGTCAGAGCCGCCATCGCCGGCTCCAGGATTCCGAAACCCTCGGCGTCCGACGTATCGCTGACCATCATATTGTCAATGGTAAACAGCCTCGCCGCCACTTCTTTCAGCTTCGCGATCAGGGCTTTCGGGTCTTTCTCAAAGGCCCGGACCGTGTCTTCCAGGAACCCATAGTACCCGATCCCGCCGGTCATATCGTTGTACTGGAAGATCGGGGACAGATAGGACATGGCGCGCCCTACCGCCGCCAGATGGCTGCCGCGCTCCAGCCGCATCCGGGAGCGGGAACGGGTCTCTCTCAGGATCTCGCCCAGCCGCTTCTCATCCTCGATCACGGACCCGGACAGGATCTCCGCCAGCAGCCGGAAGCCTGTCTCCAACTTTCCGTGGAGCACTTTCATATCCGCCACGAACGCGCCCGTAAATTCGCCGGGCCTGCCCAGCTTCGCGAACGACTGGGTGGAGAAGCGGATCCCGCCGGTATTTAAATAGATCTCGCTGGTCAGATCGGCGTAGCTGTAATGCTTCGTATCCACATAGCCGAGGATCGCTTTCAGGAGAGCCGCGTAGGGCAGGTCCTCCGCCGGCACGCGGTTGGTATTGAACAGCACTTTCACGTAGCTGATCCCGGACGTGGCATATTCCTGGTGCAGCACCTGAACGCCGTGGAACAGATGCTCCGTCCAGTGCATCTTCTCTGCGTTCGGATCGATATCCTCCCGGCGCAGCATCGGGATCTTCTCCAGGTCCTCTTTCGGTGACGGCGTGTCCTGATACTCTTTCAGTTCTTTCGTCCGCCTCACCAGTTCCCGGATCTCCTCGCCGGTCAGGGACGCCTTATACGCCGCCAGCTTCTCCGCGGTCCGCGCGTCTTCCTCGGCCGTCAGGTTCTTCTTCGGCTTCAGGACGACGACGGCCGTAAACGGATTGTCCAGCAGGTATTTGCGGATCAGTCCCTCAAAATACCCCTCTTCCGCGGCCTTTTTCAGGAACACGAACACATCCTCGTAGCGCAGATAGGTCAGCGGATCGCCGTCATAGAGCCAGCTGTCCAGGGCGCGGATCCCGTGGATCAGTCCTTTCGGCATCGAACCGAAATCCGCCTCCCGGTAATGGAACTCATAGTAATTGATGCCGGCCAGCAGGCTCTTTTTGTTGATCCCCTCATCCGCCAGCTTTTCAAGCGTTCCCCGGACTACTTTCAAAAATTCGTCTTTCTGCTCCGCGTTCGCCCCTTTGGCCGTCACCGTAAAGCAGGGCTGCAGCGTGCCGTCCTCGTAACCGCCCAGGATGTCGCCGCCGATCCCCGCATCCAGAAGCGCCTGCTTTAAGGCCGCGCCGGGCGCGTCGATCAGCGTGTATTCCAGAACCTGGAGCGCCATATCCAGCTCCGGCTCCGGCGTCGTCCCGATCACGCTGCTGACGGACAGATAGGAGGCGCCCTCCTCTGACTCCTCCTCGGTGATCGGATAATATGCCTCCGTCTCCTTTGGCGCGTCAAAGGGCTGCTGGGCGCGGATCACGGAATCCACCTGCGCCTGGGGATCGTTCCTGTCATAGTGGCAAAGGTATGCGCGGTCCATCCATTCCAGTTTCTCCGCCATATCCAGATCGCCGTACAGATAGATGTAGCTGTTGGCCGGATGATAATAGGTCCGGTGGAAATTCAAAAATTGCTCGTAGGTCAGATCCGGGATCGCCTTGGGATCGCCGCCGGACTCATGGCCGTAGCAACTGTCCGGGAACAGCAGCTTCTGGGTATAATGTCCCAGCATTCCCTCCGGCGAAGAAAACGCGCCTTTCATCTCATTGTAGACGACGCCGTTATAGCGGACCGGCGCGTCCTCCGACTCCAGCTCGTAATGCCAGCCCTCCTGCATGAAGATCTTCTCTTCCTTATAAATATTCGGGTGCAGGACCGCGTCCAGATAAACGTCCATCAGGTTCTGGAAATCCTTTTCGTTGGTGCTGGCCACGGGGTAAATGGTCTTGTCCGGGTAGGTCACGGCGTTTAAAAACGTATTCAGCGATCCCTTTACCAGCTCCACGAACGGATCCTTTACCGGGAATTTGTCCGACCCGCAAAGCACGCTGTGTTCCATGATATGGGGCACGCCGGTGCTGTCGGAGGGCGGCGTCCGAAAACCGATGGAAAAAACTTTATTGTCGTCGTCGTTGGACAGAAGAAACACCCTGGCTCCGCTTTTTATATGCTCCAGAATATAGCTCCTGGAATCCAGCTCCTTGACATAATCCTCTTTCAGAAGCCGGTAAGCGGCCAGATCTTTCAGATCTTTCATGTTCTTGCTCCTCGCTTTCTCTGCATAATATATTGTTAAGACGTATACCGCCTTATCTTCGCATCCATTACATATTGCCCATCAGCCGGTCTTTTAAAACGGCGGCGCACTCCCTCACACATAGGTGGGGAAATAAAAGGAAATCCGAGCGGGCCGAAATACCGTGGATATCGGTCAGACCCTGCATCCGGGCGATCATCGTGGCCCGGAACACATGGAAGCTGCTGGTCAGGATCCCGATCTGCAGCGGTTTTTCCTCTACCTGGAGATACGGCCCGGGACTGATCTCGTTGCGATTGTTTTTCGCCAGCTCCCGCCGGTTGTTCTCCAGACGCTCGATGACCAGGCGGCTGTAAGCGATGTTTTCCACCGTACTGGCGGACGACGGCTCCATGACCAGCCTGGACGACGGCACGCCGTTATTTATCAGGTATTCGTACATGGCCTGGGCCTCCGTCTCCGGCTCGTCCGCCCCCTGCCCGCCGGACAGAATGAACACGGTCCCCGGGCTCTTCCGGCTGTATTCGACCGCCTTATCCAGACGCTGCTTTAAAGAATTGCTGATACCCTGCTTCTGGACCTTCGCCCCCAGGACGATCACATAATCCAGACCCGGCGTGTCCGAGGTGGCCGCCCCCAGAAAGATCAGGACCTCCACGGCGCAAAAAATCACCAGGCCCGTGATCAGGCAGGTCATCACCGATACCGGCAGCCACAGAGGAAACCGCTTCGGATGCAGCCGGCAGTACCGGCTCCCCCAGGCGACGATCCCCAAGAATCCGGCCGCGGCCACCCAGAACCAGGAAAACGATACCGTAAAACCGGCGTAAACCGTGATCACCGCGTAGTACAAAAGGCACAAAAACGCCCCCACGCCCGCGATCCATGTCAGCATAGCCGTCCGCCTCCTTTCCGTCGCCGTTTCCCGGCTGTAACCTGTCTTTTATTTTTTGGCCGTAACCTGTGTTTTGCCTGTAACCTGTATTTTAAAATCATTCCTGTGTTTAGCGGTTTTCGCGGTCCCGAAGCTCCCGAGCTTTCAGCCGTCCCGCCTCCGCAGCAGATCGAACGGCTCCAGCTCCGTCCCCAGGTCCACGCGGACCCGCTGTCTGGCGTGCGGCGCGCTCTCCTGGCTGCGCCCATCCTCATCATAGATCGCCCGCACCACGGCCTCCAGGTTCCGGCCGTCCGGCTTCATGATCTCCACCGTCTCTCCCACGGAAAATTTATTTTTCTGCTCCAGCCATCCGCCTCCCGGTTCTGCCGTGCTTTCGATGCTTCCCAGATAAACGTAGTCCTTGATATAGGTACTGTTCGCATAGATCTGGGATTCCGCCCCCGGTTTCCCGAAATAAAACCCGGTCGTAAACTCGCGGCGGGTGCATTTGCCGATCTCCTGCTTATACCATTCCAGATTCCGCCGGTAAATATCCTCGCCCTGCAGAAAATCATCGATGGCCCTGCGGTAGGTCCTGGTCACCGTCGCCACATAGAGAGCGTGCTTCATGCGCCCCTCGATCTTGAAGCTGTCGATGCCCGCCCCGATCATCTCGGGGATGTATCCGATCATGCACAGATCTTTCGAATTAAAAAGAAACGTCCCCCGCTCGTTCTCATAGAGCGGCAGGTACTCGCCCGGCCTCGTCTCCTCCGCCACCGCGTAATTCCAGCGGCAGGGATGGGTACATTCTCCATGGTTGGCGTCCCGCCCGGCGAAATAATTGCTCAGCAGGCACCGGCCGGAATAGGCGATGCACATGGCACCGTGGACGAAACACTCGATCTCCATATCTCCGGGTATTTGTTCGCGCAGCTGCCCTATCTCCCGCAGCGACAGCTCCCGGGCCGCCACCACCCGCTTCGCGCCCAGACCGTGCCAGAAACGGTAGGTCCCGTAATTCGTATTGTTCGCCTGGGTACTGATATGCACGTCCGTCTCCGGCAGGATCCGCCGCGCGATCTCAAACACGCCGGGATCCGAAATGATCAGCGCGTCCATGCCCACGGTCTTCAGCTCTTCGAAATACGATTCCACCTCCGGCAGATCGTCGTTATGGGCGAAGATATTGGCCGTCACGTAGACCTTTACGCCGCGGCGGTGGGCAAAGCTTACGCCCTCCCGCATCTCTTCCAGAGAAAAATTCTTCGCTTTGGCCCGCAGTCCGAACGCCTCGCCGCCGATATAGACCGCGTCCGCGCCATAGACCACAGCGGTCTTCAGTATGTCCAGGCTCCCGGCGGGAACCAGAAGCTCTACGCTTCGCATCCTGTCGATCTCGTCCTTTCTATAATAATACCATAATCTTCCGTGATAGGAAAGCTTTTTTGCCGTAACCGGAACCGCCGTCCGTAGGCACCAGCCGCTCAGCCCTCCGGCCGCTTCACGCACACCGCCACGCCGTCCCCCACCGGCAGGACCGCCGACTGCAGCGCCGGGCTGTGCTTGATCTCCCACAAAAATTCCCGCATCCGGCTGTGTATGGTCCGGTCACGCCGTTCCACCGCGAACCGTGATTCCAGGACCGTCCCGTCCTGCAGCACATTATCGGCGATCAGGACGCCGCCCGCAGGCAGCAGCCGCAGCAGTTCCGGCAGCCATTTTACATACTGCCCCTTGGCGGCGTCCATAAAGATCAGATCATAGGCTCCGCCGGGAAGCCCGGGCAGGACCCGGTCCGCGTCCTCTTCGATCAGCTCGATCCGCTCCTCCAGCCCCGCGCGGCGAAAATTCTCCCTCGCCTCAGCGATCCTGGGCCCGTATTTCTCGATCGTCGTGATACGGCAGCCCGGGGGCGCGGCGGAAGCCATCCATACAGCAGAATAGCCCACGGCGGTTCCGATCTCCAGAATCGCCC
>CANQYH010000211.1 GCA_947628025.1 uncultured Lachnospiraceae bacterium
AGGGAGCAACCCCTTTTACACAGGGAGCCCTCCCGCCTGCCCAGGACGCTTCCCAGGCCAGGCTTAATATGCGGCGGCAGTATGATCCCGCTCTGCCGCAGGATCCGTACGCCCCGCCGGGCGAGCGCCGGGCCGCGGAAACCGTGCTGGGAAAATACGCGCTGCCGGTGGCTGCGGCTGCGCTGATCGTGGTTGGCATCGGCGTGCTGGCCGTCATGGTCTGGGATTACGTGGCGGACTACGGCAAGGCCCTGGTGGTGGCGCTGATGGGGCCGACGTGTTTCGGCATCGGCTGCGGACTCGGCCGTTCGGAGCGGATGCGGCTGTTCAAACATTCGATGACGTCGATCGCCCTTGTCATTCTTTACGCGGACATCATCGCGATGAATTTCGCCTGGCGTTTGATCCCGGAGACGGCGGCGCTTTTGCTGGTGCTTTTGTGGTGCGCGCTCGCGGCGGCGGCCAGTTTGCGGTACGGGGAGAAACTGTTTTACTATGTGATGGAGGCCGGGATCTGCGTGACGGCGGTTCTGGCGGCGGGCCTGGTCACCGACGACGGGTACGGACTGTTTTTGTTTATTCTCACCTTTGCCGTGTGGGGACTTAGTATCTTGTGTTTCCGGAAGCAGTACCGCTGCGGGAACAACGCGTTCGGCCTGGCCGCGGTATTCATTTTCCTGTCCCAGGCCGCTGCGGTGTCCGATCTGCGTTTCCTGCAGGAAATCGGCCGCAGCGACGGGAACGTCTGTCTTTGGATGGAACTGATCTTTTTTGCCGCATTGCTGGTTTTCGCTGGTTTTTATGAGAAGATCCTGTTTGAGCCGGAACATGAAGCGCAGAACCGGCGGGCGCTGGCGGTTGGCTGCTGCCTGGCTTTTCTGCTGCCGTTTTGCGCCTACGCCGCGGACCCGACGCTCTGGGGGATGGACCGCGCCGGTCATTTGCTGGTCCTGGTGTTTGGTTTGCTGCTGCTTCGGAACCGGAAGCATCGGAAATGGCTGAGCGGCTTCGTCTATTTCCATATGCTTTTCTGCGCTTATATGGCCGCGGACTGGTGGGATGCGGGCAAAAACGGGTTTCTCCTGCTGACGGCGGTATATTTTCTGCTGGATCTGTTTTTGGACGATCTGGCGTTTCGGATCCCGTTTCTGGCGACGGAACTGCTGACGGCCATTCTGTGGCTGTTTTTCGAGATCCCCTTTATCCATTACGGGGAGAGGGAGGTGCTGGCTTACGGCCTGCCCCTGCTTTTGTCCGGGATCTGCTTCGTGATCTTCACGTCGCTGAAAGAAAGGCGGATCTCCTTTAAGATCAGTATCAGCTGTTTTGTGGCGAACCTGTATTTTCTGGGCGTCTACATGGGCGGCTGCAGTACGGGCGCGGTGGAGGAACTGTGGAGAGCGGGTGCGATGGTCCTGGCTTACCTGTGCCTGGGTGCGGCCCTGGCCTGGCTGAAAGAGGGAGCCGGGGACGAGGGCGTATTCCGTTTCGTGTGGGCCGCCGTCGTTGAGATCGTCCTGCTGGGAGAATACGGCCGCCGTCTGGGAGCGTTCCATGTGACGGTGACCGGTGTGCTTCTGCTGGTGCATATCGTTTCGTGGGCCTGGCTGATGGATCTGCAGAAAGAGGATTCGATGGGACGGGATATCTGGTTTTCGATTCTGGCTACGATGAATCTGCTGCGTCTGACCGAACGGACGCCCCTCTGGGATATGGCGATCCTGGTCTCTTTGTTTATGATGGCCCTGGCGGCGGCGCTGATCCTGGGCGGGTTTAAGCTGCGCAGGAAAGGTCTCCGTCTGTACGGCCTGATCTTTATTATCCTGAGCGTTGCGAAGATGATCTTCTTTGATATTTCCGGCAGCGATTCCGTCATCCGTGTGGCGGCGCTGATTGCGGGAGGGATCATCTGCCTGGCGATCAGCTATGTTTATAACCGGATGGAGAAAAAATTGAATGAATCGGAAAATAATCCTTGACAGTGACGTAACGTCACCCTATATAATGGAAGAAAGCGAAGAAAAACGGTCCGAGCCGCGGCTGCCGCTGCACGAAACCCGCGGTGTAAGCGCCGTCCCGGATGCAGGAGCAGAACATGTTTCGGAACGGATGTGCGCGTTAGGACCGGAAACGAAACCAAGGAGGAACGATCATGAAAGGTATTATTCTGGCCGGTGGGTCCGGCACCAGACTGTATCCGCTGACCATGGTGACTTCAAAACAGCTTCTTCCGATCTATGATAAACCGATGATTTACTACCCGCTGTCCGTGCTGATGAGCGCCGGGATCCGGGAGATCCTGATCATTTCTACGCCGGATGATACGCCCAGATTCGAGCACCTGCTGGGCGACGGCCATCAGTTCGGCATCCATCTGTCCTACGCGGTGCAGCCCAGCCCGGACGGACTGGCCCAGGCGTTTATCATTGGCGCGGATTTCATCGGCAGCGACCATGTGGCCATGATCCTGGGCGACAATATATTTGCGGGCCACGGGCTTAAGAAGCGCCTCTTAAAGGCGGCCAACAAGCAGTACGGGGCGACCGTGTTCGGCTACTATGTGGATGACCCGGAGCGGTTCGGCATCGTGGAGTTCGATTCCGACGGCCGGGCCATTTCCATCGAGGAAAAACCGGAGCATCCCAAGTCCAACTACTGCGTGACCGGGCTTTATTTCTACGATAACCGTGTGGTGGAATACGCGAAGAATCTGAAACCGTCTGCCCGCGGCGAGCTGGAGATCACCGACCTGAACCGGATCTATCTGGAGGACGGCCATCTGGAAGTGGAGCTTTTGGGCCAGGGCTTTACGTGGCTGGACACGGGGACTCACGAGTCTCTGGTGGACGCGACGAATTTTGTCCGCACCGTGGAATCGCACCAGCACCGCAAGATCGCCTGTCTGGAGGAGATCGCCTATCTGAACCATTGGATCACCCGCGATCAGCTGCTGGAAAATATCGAGCCGCTTAGGAAAAATCAGTACGGGCAGTATCTGATGGATGTGCTGGCCGGGAAATTTATCGATAAAGAATTTAAATGAGTCTGCGAAATGAATGGGCCGGCAGGCGGAAATAAACGCACGGCAGCTGCGGTGTGTAAGCAGCGGAGATAACAGAAAGAGAGGAATACAAAAATATGAAAATCCTGGTAACAGGCGGCGCCGGCTTCATCGGCGGCAATTTCGTCCATCTTATGGTAAATCGGTATCCGGACGACCAGATCGTCAACCTGGATCTTTTGACCTACGCCGGTAATCTGGAGACCTTAAAGCCGGTGGAGGATAGACCCAATTACAAGTTCATCCGGGGCGACATCGCCGACGAGCCCTTTGTCATGGCACTGTTTGAAAAAGAAAAATTCGATGTGGTCGTCAATTTCGCGGCGGAGAGCCATGTGGACCGTTCGATCACGGATCCCGGCATCTTCATCCAGACCAATATCCAGGGGACCCGCGTGCTGATGGACGCTTCGAGAAAATACGGCGTGAAGCGCTATCATCAGGTATCCACCGACGAGGTCTACGGCGATCTCCCGCTGGACCGGCCGGATCTGTATTTCACGGAGGAGACGCCGATCCATACCTCCAGCCCTTATAGCTCCTCCAAAGCCAGCGCCGATCTGTTTGTCCTGGCGTACCACCGGACTTACGGGCTGCCGGTGACCATTTCCCGCTGCTCCAACAATTACGGTGCGTACCAGTTCCCGGAGAAGCTGATCCCGCTGATCATCAGCCGCGCTCTGGCCGGCGAGGAGCTGCCGGTCTACGGCAAGGGGGAGAATGTCCGCGACTGGCTCCATGTGTCCGACCATTGCGAAGCCATCGACCTGATCCTCCGCAAGGGACGGGTAGGCGAGGTCTACAACATCGGCGGCCATAACGAGCGCACCAATCTGGAGGTAGTGAAGACGATCCTGCGCGCCCTGGACCGGCCGGAGAGCCTGATCCGTTTCGTCACCGATCGTCCCGGACACGACATGCGCTACGCCATCGACCCGACGAAGATCGAGACGGAGCTGGGCTGGAGGCCGCAGTACAATTTTGATACCGGCATCCGCCAGACCATCGACTGGTATTTAAATAACCGGGAGTGGTGGGAGCATATCATTTCCGGGGAGTACGCCAATTATTTCGATAAGATGTATGGGAAGCGCTTAGAAACGAATCCATGAGAACTGCGGATGGGAATATACGGAAGGGATCCGGACAGAGCTGAGGACGTGGGAGCAGGCGGAAGAGATCCGGGCAGAACTGCGGATATGGAATACGCATAAACGGCCCATGACGGAGCCGCGGATATGGAAAGAACGGAAACCGTTAAGCGGTAAAAAAGCAGAGGGCCGGAATTTGTCAGGCGGCAAGAACCGGAGCCATACAGTCGAAAAAAGGAGAAAGATGGAAAATGAAAGTTTTGGTTACAGGCGTCAAGGGCCAGCTGGGCCATGACGTGGTCAATGAGCTGGCGAAGCGCGGACACACTCCCGTCGGCGTGGATATCGACGAAATGGACATTACCGACGCCGCGTCGGTGGAGCGAGTCCTGAAAGAGACGGCGCCTGACGCGGTGATCCACTGCGCCGCTTATACGGCCGTGGATGCCGCCGAGGACAACGAAGCCCTGTGCCGCCGCGTCAACGCGGAGGGCACGGAGAATATCGCCAGAGTCTGCGGGGAGCTGGACTGCAAGCTCATGTATATCAGCACCGATTATGTGTTCAACGGCCAGGGCGAGCGCCCCTGGGAGCCGGACGATCCGAGGGAGCCGCTGAACGTCTACGGCCAGACCAAATACGAGGGCGAGCTGGCGGTGGAGAAGCTGGAAAAATATTTTATCGTCCGCATCGCCTGGGTCTTCGGCATCAATGGGAAAAATTTTATCAAGACCATGCTGAACCTGGGCAAGACCCGCGATACGCTGACCGTGGTCTGCGATCAGATCGGTTCGCCCACCTACACCTACGATCTGGCCCGTCTTCTGGCTGATATGATCGAGACGGACCGCTATGGCCGCTATCACGCGACCAATGAGGGCCTGTGCAGCTGGTACGAGTTCGCGGCGGAGATCTTCCGCCAGGCCGGGATGCAGGTGAACGTGATCCCGGTGTCCAGCGACCAGTATCCGGCCAGAGCCAAACGTCCCGCCAACAGCCGCATGGACAAATCCAAGCTGGACGCCGCGGGCTTTGCGCGGCTGCCCGCCTGGCAGGACGCGCTGGCACGGTATTTGCGGGAGCTGGGCTATCAGATCCCGGGCCCGGACGGAGAAAACAGATAAAAAGGACCGCTTTCCCAAAGCGAGACGGCGCTGCGCCTGGGGAAAGCGGTCCTCTTTGTTTTTGGGCAGAAAAAAAGCTCCCTGCCGGATTCGAACCGGCGACCTACGCATTACGAATGCGTCGCTCTACCAGCTGAGCCAAGGAAGCGTCTTTTCTCAAAAAATGCCCTGAATGGGATTCATCCAAAGCATCCTGATGACCTCGCCGGGAATCGAACCCGGGTTTACGCCGTGAGAGGGCGTCGTCTTAACCGCTTGACCACGAGGCCTTAATTTTAATCGAGGCGACGGGATTCGAACCCACGGCCTCTGCGTCCCGAACGCAGCGCTCTACCAAACTGAGCCACGCCTCGATACCTTTGGTAGTATAATACGGACCGGAAAAATTGTCAATAGATATTTTTATTTTTTTTAAAATATTTAGGGCAATCGCAAAGTCCTCACACCAAGAATCATTCGCTTGGAGCCAGGTCCCCAAAGAGCAGCCGCTCGATTCT
>CANQYH010000212.1 GCA_947628025.1 uncultured Lachnospiraceae bacterium
AAAAATTTGACAAAAAGAAAGCAGGTTTTATGCGGCCTGCAGGTACTTTCCTTTTCATTCAACTGTCAAACTCCCGGGCCGTTTTTTGTGTTTGGGATCGAATGGACGGTGCCCGGAAGATAAAGAGATGCGCCGAAAGTTTGAGAAATGCTTGCGCAATGGACCGCTGATGTAGTATAATAGCACTGTTACCGCAAATATTGTGCGATTTCGGCCCGGGCAGGCGGAGATTGACCGGTGATTTCAGAAAACCGGCCGCGCCAGACCGCGGGGGTCCGGCCGGAGAGGCAGAGCGATTTTGGATGCGCCGTCCGGCGGACGGGCGCGGGAAGGAGGTCTTATGGAGAGCAGGATCATGAAACTGGAGTCGGAGACGGGGGTGCCGATCCGGATTATGCCGGGGCATTTTTCAACGAATCATTCCCATATCAATTTTTATGTGGATACGACGGCCCTGAAAGCACGTCAGAGCGAGGCGGAGCAGGCCGCGAAAGCGCTGGCGGCCCATTATGTTTATAATACGGTCGTAGACACGGTCGTGTGTATCGAGGGAACGAATGTGATCGGCGCGTTTTTGGCCCAGCGCTTGTCGGAGGCAGGCGTAATGTCCATGAATGCCCATAAGACCATCTATGTGGTGGAGCCGGAATATGACAACAACGGCCAGCTGATCTTCCGCGACAATATCCGCCCGATGATCTCCGGCAAAAACATCATCGTTCTTCTGGCGGACGTGACGACAGGCCGGACGACGGCCCGCTGCGTGGAGGCGATCCAGTACTACGGCGGTATCGTGCGCGGAGTCTGCGCCCTGTTCAGCGTCGTGGAGAAGATCAAGGAATTCCCGGTGAATGCGGTATTTACCCGGAAAGATATCCCGGATTACAAGGCCTATCCGGCCATGGAGTGCCCGTACTGCAAGGGCGGGATCCCGCTGGACGCACTGGTGAACAGCTATGGGTATTCGAAGCTGAGATAACGGATGGTTTTGATGGAAACAGACGGTTGCGGCATGGTCCGCAGCCGTATTTTTATGAAACCGCGGGACCGGGTCAGCGGCCGCGGCGTTCGGCCTATGGCAGCACGATCACGGACGCGGTGTACTCATTGGCGGTCCGCTTCCCGCTTTTGGCGGTCAGGACCGACTGGTACAGATGGGAACGGTAAAGATCCCTGCGGAACATCTTCAGGGCGTAGGGATCCAGGAACGAAGCGGCGTCGGCTGTCTTGGTGATCAGGGGCAGCGGGGCCGCTTTTTTGATGGCCGAAAGCAGCGGTTCGGCGCTCTTTAAAAAGCCCAGGATCCGGATATAGGGGACAAAACCATGTTCCTTGCGGGACTGCGCCTCCTCGGCCGTGATGTCCAGGAGAATATGCAGCAGGGCGCGGCTGACGCGGGTGTAAGTATACTGCCGGGTTTTCAGAGCCGCGGTCCGCTGGGTAAAGGATGAAAAATCCAGGGTCCGTCTGCCGATCCTGGCCGCCAGATCCTCGGGAACGTCGTAAAAATCGGTCAGCGGGCGGCCATAGAGCTGCAGCGTCAGGAGCCGCTGGGACAGGAGCACGGAAAAATCGTCGGCCTGCAGCGGCACGGCATCCCGGATCAGGGACAGGACCGGGCCCGGCACGCCCTGGGACAGCCGCAGGAAATTCTGCCGCAAAGAGTGGGAGCCGCAGTCTTCCAGCAGTTCCCGCAGGGCCGTGGCCGAGGGATACGTAAGCGTGTCCTCTCCCGCCGGGGAAACTTCGTGATGCGCGCTGCCCCGGCGGAGAATGGCGGCCGGTTCGATCCGGCTGTTTAAGCGCAGGATGGCCTTGCAGTATTCGATCCCCAAGATGTCGTTGGGGGAGGAGAGGAGGCGGGGGATGGATTCCGGCGGGAGATGAGGGGAGTCTGCACAGGCTGTTTCTGGCTTCATTCGTCTGCCCTGTGCGTTTGGGCTGTCTGTATAGGCTGTTTCCGTCTTCGTCGTTCCGCCCTGCGCGTCTGAGCTGTCTGTATGGGTTGTTCCCGTCACCACCGTCCCGTCCTGTGCGTCTGTGCTGTCTGCATAGGCTGTTCCCAGTTTCGCCGTCCTGTCCTGTGCGTCTGAGCTGTCCGCACAGCCAGTTCCCGTCTTCGCCGTCCCGCCCTGTGCGTTTGGGCTGTCCGCACAGCCAGTTCCCGTCTCCGTCGTCCCGCCTTGTGCGTTTGGGCTGTCCGCACAGACAGTCCCCGGCTCCACCGTCCCGTCCTGTGCGTCTGGGCTGTCTGCGCAGGCTGTTTCCGGTCCCATCCATCCGCCGGACGGATCCTGGACGCCCACGTATCCGCCTCCTGATATCCTGCCGCCTTTTTTTTCTTTGCCCTCCGCCGCTGCAGGCAGGGTCCGGGCGGCCAGATACGTCTCCGCCGCCTTTGCACGGGCCTGCGGGAACGACAGTCCGTTTTTCAGTTCATCCGTCAGGACCCGCCGGTAATCCTCCGGTTCCTCGCAGAAAAGCCGGGCCAGCTCCATCAGCGGTTCCGTCTGTCCGCATTCGCTCCCGAAACAGAGCGTGTCCACGACGCCCAGCCGCTCCAAAAGCGCCGCGCCGCATGCTGCGAAATCCTCGGCGCTGCCGCAGGAGAACGCCGCGGGCAGCTCCAGGACCAGGTCCGCGCCGGACATAAGGGCCATGCGCGCGCGGGTGTATTTGTCAAAAATGGCGGGCGCGCCCCTCTGCACGAAATCGCCGCTCATGACTGCGACGCAATAATCCGCGCCGGTCCGTTCCCTGGCTTTCTGCAGGAGATAGGCGTGGCCGTTGTGGAACGGGTTGTATTCTGCGATGATGCCGGCGACTTTCATAAGCGGGATCCTTTCGTGCAGTTGAGAGTGAAACAGTTCGGTGTGGCGGCCCTGCCTGCCGTTTTTATCCGGTGATCTGGCGCAGCAGCGCGGCGGTGTATTCTTCCATGTCCACGACGGTCCCCGTCATCCGGGACTGTTCCGCCGCGAACACGATCAGATGGTTGTCCACGGAAACCGAAATGTCGCCGATGGAGCAGCCGGTGTATTGTCCTGTCAGGTAGTCATAGAGGGCGGACATGATGCCGTCGTCGCCGCCGCTGTGTCCGTGGAGCGCGCCCTCCCGGGTCTTGAGCGGGATCTCGGTCGTGGTTTTGGTCCCGAATTCGTAGAGGGAAACGGGCCCGCCGCTTTCCATATCGCCGTGGAGCTCTCCCTTGGTCCCCATAATATGGATGAAGCGCCCGCCCTTATTGAACGCGTTCATCGTGAACGTGACGGTCACGTCGTCCTCGAACAGCATGTTGACGGTCTGGTGGTCCACCACGTCGTTATCGCAGCGGTAGACGCATTTGCCGTACTGGGTCGTGCGCAGGGCGTGCTCGACCATGGCGTCGGTGGGATCGGCCTCGCGGGTGCAGGCAGTCCGGAACCAGCTGTTCCATTTGGCGTCCAGATAGAGCTTCACCGTGTTATAAGGGCAGGTATCGCCGGCGGGACAGCCCTCGATGCAGTATTGGGGCGCCCCCTCCGGCGCGTTCTTCTCCGTAAAATAGGTCAGCGCGCCGAACGACTGGACCTTTTTGCATTTCTTTCCGACCAGCCACTGGAGGATGTCGAGATCGTGGCAGGATTTCTGCAGGAGCATGAAAGAGGAACGGACGGAATTGCCCCAGTTGCCGCGGACGAAGCTGTGGCTCTGGTGGACGTTGCCCACACATTCCTCATGATTGATGGAAATGATATCGCCCAGCCGCCCGGCGTCGATAAGCTCCTTGATCGTGATGAAAAACGGCGTGTAGCGGAGCACATGGCAGACGACGACCCGCACGTCCATCTCGTTGGCATGGCGGGCGATGGCCAGACATTCCGCAGGGTCCGGAGAGACCGGCTTTTCCAGGAGCAGGTCATATTTTAAGGAGATCGCTTCCATGGCCGGTTCGAAATGCTGGGTATCCATGGTGGCGATGATGGCAAAATCGGCGATCTTGCCCAGGGCGAGCAGGGGCCGCCAGTCGGTAAAGCACCGCTCGTCCGGGATCTGGTGCTTTTTCTGGACGTCTTTGCGGCGGCTGTCGATGGGCTCCGCAACGGCGACGAGCCGGTAACGGTCCGGCATCTCCGCCATCAGGCTGGTATAGGCTTCGCTGCGGGCTCCCGCGCCGATGAGGATCGCTGTCAATGGTCGGTTCATGTTTTTGTCCTTTCTGAGGTGCGCGTCCGGACAGCCGTGGCTGCGGACGAAAAATAGAAGCAGCAATGTACGGTCATCATACCATAATCGGCGGGAATTGACAAGTGCGGGCGCGGCGGTTCCTTTTCCGGGCATTCTCTGCGGAGACGCATCTTTTTCGGATCCGATGACCTGCGGAAAAAGCGGGCCGTCGGACAGGCAGCGTCCCGGCGGCCGGAGCGATTCACACATTGTCCGCTTTCTACATAGATTATAGTACAAACATGAAAAAATAAGGAGCTTTGAGATATGAGTTGTTTTGGATGTAATCTGTGCGGATGTTTCAGGAGAAACTGCTGCGGCTGCGGCAATAACAATAACAGCGGCGGCGTGAGCGGCGGTACGGCCGACAACGGCAGCAGCCCGGTCTATTGCTGCCAGAAGCGGTGCTATTATTTCTGCGCGCCCTGCGGGTCCAATAACGGGAGCAATAGCGGAGTCAGCGGCGGCACTGCGGACAATAACAATAATTCCGGCAACTGCAGCTGCAAATGCACCTGTACCTGCAACTGCGGCGGCAGCAACAGCAATAACAGCGGAGTCAGCGGCGGCACCTCCACCAACGGCGGCAGCTGCGGCTGCAGTACCTGCCGTCCCTGCTGCACCTGTAACACCTGCAGCAGCAATACGCCGGCCAATACGGCGGAGACCATTCAGATCCTGACGCCGTATAACAATTATTATGGGGTCAATACGGCCTCAAACAGCTGCGCGAACGCCTACGGCTTCCCGGTTCAGTAGCCGGACCCTGAAAGAGTGAGACCATAGAAATGCTGCCCCGCGGGAACGGCTCTCCCCCAAGCCGCGCCCGCGGGGCGTTTTTGCGGACCGGCGGCAGGCATACTCTCCGGAAACCGAAAAATATTTTGGTATTTTGCGTTTTCCCTCTTGCAAAATGCCGGGAAACGTGATAATGTATAACTATCAAAGTTGTATACAAATTTTAAGTTTGTATACAAATAGCAGGCAGGACAAGCCTGTAAAGAGTACCTATTATGAAAGAAAAGGAGAGAGGCAGTATGAGCAGTACGAATTTTTCCCTGGAGGGCAAAGTTGCCCTGATCACCGGCGCTTCCTACGGCATTGGCTTTGCGATCGCGAAAGCCATGGCGGGCGCGGGCGCGACCATCGTTTTTAACGATATCCGGCAGGAGCTGGTGGACAGAGGCCTGGCTTCCTATGAGGCGGCCGGGATCAAGGCTCACGGATATGTGTGCGATGTGACCGACGAGGAGGCCGTGAAAGCGTTCGTAGCCGAGGTAGAGGCCGAGGTCGGCGTCATCGACATCCTGGTCAATAACGCCGGTATCATCAAGCGGATCCCGATGATCGAGATGTCGGCGAAAGATTTCCGGCAGGTCATCGACGTGGATCTGAACGCTCCGTTCATCGTTTCCAAGGCCGTGATCCCCAGCATGATCAAAAAGGGCCATGGCAAGATCATCAACATCTGCTCCATGATGTCCGAGTTCGGCCGCGAGACCGTTTCCGCTTACGCCGCAGCCAAGGGCGGTCTGAAGATGCTGACC
>CANQYH010000213.1 GCA_947628025.1 uncultured Lachnospiraceae bacterium
TCATCGACGTGACGCTGCCGGCGAAGAAGAATAACGTGGGGCACAGCCATCCCAATACGCTGGCCCTGGAAGAGCTGGAGCGCATTTTCGTGGGCATGGGCTACGAGGTCGTCGAGGGTCCGGAGATCGAGTACGACGAGTACAATTTCACGAAGCTGAACATTCCGCCCAATCATCCGGCCAAGGACGAGCAGGATACGTTCTATATTAATAAGGACATCGTTTTGCGGACCCAGACGTCGCCGGTCCAGGCCCGTACCATGGAAAAAGGGAAGCTGCCGATCCGCATGATCTCTCCGGGCAGGGTGTTCCGTTCCGACGAAGTGGACGCCACCCATTCCCCCTCGTTCCATCAGGTGGAGGGACTGGTCGTCGATAAGGGCATCACATTTGCCGACCTGAAAGGGACTCTGGCCGAGTTTGCCCGCCAGCTCTTCGGCGAGGACACGAAAGTGAAGTTCCGTCCCCACCACTTCCCGTTCACAGAGCCCAGCGCCGAGATGGACGTCAGCTGCTTCAAGTGCGGCGGCAAGGGCTGCCGTTTCTGCAAGGGAAGCGGCTGGATCGAGATCCTGGGCTGCGGCATGGTCCATCCCCATGTATTTGAAATGTGCGGCGTGGATCCGGAAGTCTATACCGGTTTTGCATTCGGCGTGGGCCTGGAGCGCATTGCGCTGCTGAAGTATGAGATCGACGATATGCGCCTGCTTTATGAGAACGACGTGCGGTTCTTAAAGCAGTTCTGATCCCGGCCGCCGGTCCGGTTGGAAACGGCAGGTCCCGCCGCGGGAATCCTGCGCGGAACGGGGCGTTTCCGGCTGGTTCAGACCGGCTCGGGAAAATACAGACCCGGGGAGGGCGTCGCCGGCGCTCTTTCCGGATCATAGACGAAGTGCAGAGAACTTCTGCGTGCCGGCGCAATTCAGAAAAAAGGAGAAACCATATGAATACAGCATTATCATGGATCAAGGCGTACGTACCGGATCTGGACGTGACCCCTCAGCAGTACACGGACGCTATGACGTTGTCCGGTACCAAGGTGGAGGGTTATACCTGCCTTGACAAAAATCTGGAGAAGATCGTGGTCGGCCAGATCCAAAAGATTGAGCCGCATCCGGACGCTACGAAGCTGGTGGTCTGCCAGGTGGATATCGGAGGGCGGACCATTCAGATCGTTACAGGCGCTCCGAACGTAAAAGAGGGGCAGAAAGTCCCGGTCGTCCTGGACGGCGGCAAGGTGGCGGGCGGCCACGACGGCGGTCCGCTGCCGGAAAATGGCATTGCGATCAAAAAAGGCAAGCTCCGCGGCGTTGAATCCGACGGGATGATGTGCTCCATCGAGGAGCTGGGATCCTCCCGCGATATGTACCCGGACGCGCCGGAGCTGGGGATCTATATCCTGCCCGAGGATACGCCCGTGGGCGCGGACGCGGTCGAGGTCCTGGGACTGCACGACGCCGTGTTCGAGTATGAGATCACGTCCAACCGGGTGGACTGCTACAGTGTCGTCGGCATCGCCCGCGAGGCGGCGGCCACATTCGACAAACCGTTTTGCCCGCCGCAGGTGACGGCTACGGGAAACGGCGAGGATATTCACGATTACCTGAAAGTGACGGTGGAGGATACGGACCTTTGCCCGCGCTACTGCGCCAGAATGGTGAAAAATATCCATCTGGCCCCGTCGCCCCAGTGGATGCAGCGCCGCCTGGCGGCCAGCGGCATCCGGCCCATCAACAATATCGTCGACATCACCAATTACGTCATGGAGGAATACGGCCAGCCCATGCACGCGTTCGATTACGATCTGCTGGGCGGCCACGAGATCATCGTCAAATGCGCGAAAGACGGCGACGTGTTCCAGACTCTGGACGGCCAGGAACGGAAGCTGGACCATACGGTGCTGATGATCAACGACGGAGAGAAAGAGGTCGGCATCGCCGGCATCATGGGCGGCGAAAATTCCAAGATCACCGACGATGTGAAAACGATGGTCTTTGAGGCGGCCTGCTTTGACGGCACCAATATCCGCCTGTCCGCGAAAAAGATCGGCCTGCGCACCGACGCGTCCGGCAAATTCGAGAAAGGACTCGATCCCAACAACGCCGAGGCGGCCATCAACCGCGCCTGCCAGCTGATCGAGGAGCTGGGAGCCGGCGAGGTCGTGGGCGGGATCATTGATATCTATACCCACAAAAAGACAGAGAAGCGGATCCCGTTCGATCCGGCCGGCGTCAACGCGCTTTTGGGCACCGAGATCGACGAGGAGACCATGCTGGGCTACTTTAAGAAGCTGGATCTGGGCTTTGACGCGGAGACGAGAGAGATCATCGCTCCCACGTTCCGCCAGGACCTGGAGCGCCCCTGCGATATCGCGGAGGAAGTGGCGCGCTTCTACGGCTATGACAACATTCCGACGACGCTGCCCTCCGGCGAGGCGACGATGGGCGGGCTGCCCTACGACCTGCGCGTAGAAAACACCGCCAGGGAGATCGCCCAGTTCTGCGGCTTCAGCCAGAGCATGACCTATTCGTTTGAAAGTCCGAAAGTATACGATAAGCTGCTGTTCCCGGCCGGTTCCAGGCTGCGGGAGGCCGTCGAGATCTCCAATCCGCTGGGAGAGGATTTCAGCATCATGCGCACGACGCCCTTAAACGGGATGCTGACCTCCCTTTCCACCAACTATAACCGCCGCAACAAGAATGTCCGCCTCTATGAGCTGGCCAACGTTTATCTGCCGAAAGCCCTGCCTCTGACGGAACTGCCGGACGAGCGGCGCCAGTTTGTCCTGGGCGCTTACGGGGACGTAGATTTCTTCGTGATGAAAGGCGTCGTGGAGGAATTTTTCGACCGGGCCGGCATGACGAAAAAGGTCCACTACGACCCGAAAGCCGGCAGGCCCTATCTGCATCCGGGCCGTCAGGCGGATATTCTCTATGACGGCACCGCGGTGGGCTATCTGGGCGAGCTCCATCCGGATGTGGCCGGCAATTATAAGATCGGCGAGAAAACGTATGTGGCGGTCCTGGATCTGCCGTCCGTCGTTCCGTTTACGACCTTTGACCGGAAATACGACGGCATCGCCAAGTATCCGGCCGTCACCAGGGATATCAGCATGGTCGTGCCGAAGGAGATCCTGGCGGGCCAGATCGAGGACATGATCGTACAGCGCGGCGGCAGGATCCTGGAGGATTATAAGCTCTTCGATATTTACGAGGGCGCGCAGATCCTGGCCGGGTACAAGTCCATGGCGTATTCGATCACGTTCCGGGCCAAGGACCATACGCTGGAGGAAAAAGAAGTCGGCGATGTGATGAAGAAGATCCTCCACGGTCTGGGCAGCATGGGGATCAAGCTGAGAGAATGATTCCCGGAACACATAATTGAAAGAAAAATGGCCATCCTAATCGTTACAAAAGTATGTGCGAACAGGAGGGCCATTTTTATGTACGACCGGTTTGAGATCACAGAGGTGCACGGCAGGGAGATCCTGGATTCCAGGGGCAATCCCACGGTGGAAGTGGAGGTTACGCTGGAGGGCGGCGCGAAAGGGCGGGCCGCGGTTCCGTCCGGCGCATCCACCGGCAAATTTGAGGCGGCAGAGCTGCGGGACGGCGGGCCGCGGTACGGAGGAAAGGGCGTGCAGAAAGCCGTAGAGCACGTCAATACGGTGCTGGCCGACGCCGTCGCGTTCGAACGGGCGGTCGAGCAGCGAAAGATCGACGCGCTTTTGCGGGAGGCGGACGGTACGGAAAATAAAGGGAAGCTGGGGGCCAACGCGATCCTGGGCGTTTCCATGGCCGTGGCCAGGGCGGCCGCCAGCGAGCTGGGACTTCCGCTGTACCGCTATCTGGGCGGCGTAAACGCCAGCGTCCTGCCGGTTCCCATGATGAATATCTTAAACGGCGGCGTCCATGCCGACAATACGGTGGATCTGCAGGAATTCATGATCATGCCGGTGGGAGCCGCCACGTTTTCCGAGGGACTGCGGATGTGCGCAGAGATCTACCACACTCTGAAAAAGCTTTTGAAGACCTCCGGCTATTCCACGGCCGTCGGAGACGAGGGAGGGTTCGCTCCGGATCTGAAAGACGCGGAGGAAGTTTTAAGCTATATGGTAGAGGCCATAAAGCTGAGCGGCTATCAGCCGGGCGGGCAGGTATCCATCGCCATGGACGCGGCTTCCAGCGAGCTTTACGACGAGGCCACCGGGACCTACCGGTTCCCCGGCGAAAGCAGGATGCAGGGGCACGAGGTCCGGCGCACCGCAAAAGAGATGGTAGACTATTATACCTATCTGACAGACCGGTTCCCGATCGTTTCCATCGAGGACGGGCTGCAGGAAGAGGACTGGGACGGATGGAAATATTTGACGGAAACGCTGGGGAAACGGGTGCAGCTGGTGGGGGACGATCTGTTTGTCACCAACACCCAGAGGCTGAAAAAGGGGATCGAGCTGGGCGCGGGCAACGCGATTCTGGTGAAAGTCAACCAGATCGGCACGCTGACGGAGAGCTTCGACGCCATCGAGATGGCGAAGCGCGCGGGATTCGGCACGATCATTTCCCACCGTTCCGGCGAAACGGAGGACCCGATCATCGCGGATATCGCCGTGGCCGTAAACGCCCGCCAGATCAAGACCGGCGCGCCCTGCCGGACGGACCGGACCGCGAAATACAATCAGCTGCTGCGGATCGGGGAAGAGCTGCAAGATTCGTAAAATAATGGTTGTTTTTCTGGCGAAAGTGTGCTAAGATAATTTTGTTTTATGAACAGGAGGTGGAAAAAGCATGGCAGTGTTGAAAGTGATATTAGCGGTTGTGTTTGTTCTCATATGTATCGCCCTGACCGTGATCGTACTGATGCAGGAGGGCAAGTCCGCGGGACTTGGTTCCATCAGCGGCATGGCGGACAGCTACTGGGGCAAAAACAGAGCACGCTCCATGGAAGGCACGCTGGAGAAGTTCACGAAATTCGCCGCGGCGGCTCTGCTGATCCTGGCGCTGATTTTGAACATTATCTGGTAGATTAAGAACAGACACTCTTGGAGACAAGGGTGTTTTTGTTTCCGGGGACATGAAGATCCTGAGACAGGGAAAGCTGGCGGATGAACAGGAGGCGGCGGAAGGAGGCGGAGCGGCATGACGAACGGACAGATGAAACAGCGGAAAGAAACGCTTCTGGCTCTGTTTTCCGACAGCGCCTACCGTCCGATGAAGCTCAAGGAGCTGGCGGCGCTTCTGGAGATCCCCAAAGAGCAGAGAGAGGATCTGAAAGAAGTCCTGGACGCGCTGATCTCGGAGGGAAAGGCCAGCGTTTCGGAGAGAGGCAGGTATGGGAAGCCGGGGCAGGATCGGGTGACAGGGACTTACAATGCGTATCTGAAAGGCCTGGGCTTCGTGGATGTTCCAGGATGGGAGCGGGGCATCTTTATCCCAGCGGAAAAGAACGGCGGGGCCATGCACGGGGACACGGTGCAGGTCCTGGTGGAGAAAGAAGCGGACGGCAGGCTGAGCGCCGAGGGTTTCGTCGTCAAGGTCCTGGAGCGGGCCAACCGCACGGTGGTGGGCCTTTTTCAGAAAGGAAGCTCCGGAGGGTTCGTGCTGCCGGACAACCCCAAGATCTTTATCGTTGTTTCGATTCCGGGCGGCCGGGAAAAAGGAGCTGTCAGCGGACATAAGGTGGTCGCCGAGATCACGAACTTCGCTGACACCGAGGGAGAAAAACCGGAGGGGCGCGTGACGGA
>CANQYH010000214.1 GCA_947628025.1 uncultured Lachnospiraceae bacterium
CCCAACGGCTGCGGCAAAACGACGCTTCTGCGCGCGCTCTGCCACGAAATCCCGCACACCGGCTCCTGCCTCTTAAACGGCCGGCCGATGGAGCAGATGACCTCCCGCCAGCTGGCCAGGCAGATCAGCTACATCCCCCAGCGCAGCGGCATCACCGTTTCCCTGCCTGTGACCGACGTGGTTTTGATGGGCTTTAACCCGGTCTTAGGAGTCCTGGAACGGCCCTCCCGCATCCAGATCCAAAAGGCCCGCGAAGCGCTCCGCGCCGTGGGCATGGAATCTTTTGCGGAACACGATTACCAGAAACTCAGCGAGGGGCAGAAACAGCTCTGCATCCTGGCGCGCACCATCGTGGAGGACGCCTCTCTGCTGCTTCTGGACGAGCCGGAAAGCTCCCTGGATTTTCCTCACCGCCACCAGGTCATGCGGCTTTTGACCGGAATCGTCCGCGGCCGGACTTTCCCCGCCGCTATGGACGGCACAACGCTGCAAAAACATCTCCCTGACGGGAACGATGCTTCTCCGAAAGCCGCCCTGGTCACGCTTCACGACCCTCTGCTGGCTCTGGAATACTGCAGCCGTCTGGTGCTTCTAAGCGGCGGCGCCTGCACGGCCGTTCTCCGCCCCGCAGCCGACAGCGTTGCCGATATGGAATCGGCCCTGTCCGAGATCTACGGCCCTGTCCGGCTCCGGCCTTTCGAGGAAAACGGACGGCG
This sequence comes from uncultured Lachnospiraceae bacterium, assembly GCA_947628025.1. Lineage (GTDB taxonomy): Bacteria > Bacillota > Clostridia > Lachnospirales > Lachnospiraceae > UBA3402. Next base: position 717 of record CANQYH010000214.1, read on the forward strand.
GCGCCTCGTCATGTTCCCGCGGGACTGAAGCGCCTCATGCCGCATTCGTCCGCAGGCCGGAAAAAACGCGGACGGATCCGATGAGCGTCCGCCTGCGGTTTTCGATGTCTTTTCCCCATATTCGGTTCCGACCGGCGGGACCTTACATCATGCAATGCTTCAGTATCTGCTCTTTCATCTGCGAATAGTAAACGATATGCCGGACGGTTTCTTCCACCTGTCCGATTCCGATCTCTTTTTCATCCTCCCCGCAGCCGATACCTAACGCGCGCCTGATATTATATTCCAGCCATTCCAGTCTGCCGTTGTCGCAGTCATACAGGACTTCCCAATCCGCGGGCCATTCGCCGCCCGCGCTTTTATAGCCCTGTAAAAATGCCTGAAACAGCCGAAAATCGATCCGGCAGTCCTCATATCCCGACCAGCACAACGCCGATTCAAACAATTCGATCAACGGATTGCCGTAAGATAAACATTCCAGATCGATGATGCGATATTCGTTCCCATTCCAGAGAACATTTTTACAGTCCATATCGTTATGGCAGATCGATACGGCCCCAGGCAGCCGGTTCCTCGCGCGGTTCCCTCTGTTCTGGCTGTCTTTTATCACCGGCGAAGCTTCTTTCAGGACCGCATACCGTTTCCGATCGGCCCTTTTCATCTCCGCAAGATAAAATTCCCAATCCACAGACATCTCAGAAACAGGTTCGCGTTCAAAACGCCGGTCTATACCATGGATCCTCGCGAGCGCTTTCCCCATTTCCCGGCAATGATATTCCGTGATCTCCCCGCTTTTCAAAGGTTTCCCGGCAAAATAATCAAAGAGGTAAAAATATTCGCCGTCTATTTCCTGCATTTTTCTTCCGTCAAAAGACAGCGCAGGGAGGATAGGGACACCGTTCTGCTCCAGCAGCCGCTCGATTCGCTCCGCGTTCGCATAATTCTCCATCGCCGTTTCCCTCTGCATGACAAACGGGTTCAGCAGTTTCAGGGCATAAACGCCCCGGTCCGTATCGATCCTGTACATCTTGTGCATAAAACCGCCGTCCAGACGGACCGGTTCGCCTTTCCATTTCCAGTTATATTTTTTCTCTATCTTCGTAAATACCGACACTGTGACCTCTCCAAATACCGCTGCCGTTTCTCCGGCATAAGGGTTTCATTCCGACGCGACCGCAGAGACAAACCTTGCCGGATCCGCGCAAATCTGCTATGATAGATTATCATGATCCGAAATCCCAAGATCACGGATCGATCCCAGGAGGCTGCCATGTATCCAACCACACGGGTTTTTCTGAAAGACGATAACGGCGACAAATTTTTCGGCGAGGGGCCCTGCCGCCTGCTGGAGGGCATCGAGCGCACCGGCTCCCTCCGCGCTTCCGCCCAGGAAATGGAAATGGCCTACACCAAGGCCATACGGCTGCTGAAACACGCGGAAGAAACGCTGGGCTTCCCCCTGACCGAACGGACGATCGGCGGCAAAGGGGGCGGCGGCAGCCGTCTCACGGACCAGGCGCGGGAATTTGTCCGGAAATACAAGACCTACCGGGACGCCTGCTACCAGGCCAACCTGGAGATCTACCAAACGATCTTTCAAGATGAAACGGCCGCAGCCCAATGCGGTCCCTCCGGCCCGGATCCGCGCACGCCGCGCCTTGCCTGTATCCTGATGGCCTCCGGTCTGGGACAGCGTTTCGGCGGCAACAAACTCATGGCCCCGTTTTGCGGGGAACCGCTGATCTGCCGGATCCTGGCGGCCACCGATTCACCTCTGTTCTGCCGGCGCATCGTCGTGACCAGGCATCCCGAGATCGCCGGATTATGTGAAAAAAAGGGCGTTCAGACCGTCCTGCACTCTCTCCCCTATCGAAGCGATACCGTCCGCCTGGGACTGGAAGCTCTTTGCGGCGAAGATCCCGCTGAGACCCGGCCGCCGGACAGCAGAACTGCTTCGGACGGCGGGACTGGTTCCGACAGCGCATCTCCGGACGGCTGTATGTTCTGCGCCTGCGACCAGCCGTTTTTGTCCCGCGAAACCGTCGAGACCATGGCCCGCGCTTTCCTGGCCGAACCGGCGTACATCTACCGGCTTGCCAGCGGCGGGACACCGGGCAATCCCATCCTCTTTCCCAAAGAATATTTCCACGCCCTCCGGAACCTGCCGCAGGACAAAGGCGGGGCCTGGATCGCCAGGGCGTTCCCGGATCAGGTGCGCTATATAGAAGCCGCGTCGCCCCGGGAACTGGAAGATACCGATACGCCGGAAAATCTGCGGCGGTTAGAAACGATCGCCGCCGAAAACCGGGATCATCCGGCGGAATCCAAAATGCAGCCATATGCGGACGGGTCGGGGTCCGAAAATGCTGCCGGCCCGAAGCATACAAATGGATCAAAACAAAACGGTTGAACAAAAAAGGCGAGCCCGGCACGGAATCCCTGGTGCCGCGGCTCGCCAGTTTTTGCCATTTTTATTTCAATGCGCCTCTCCGGCCGCCTCCTGCTCCAGATCCTCTTTGCTCTTCGGCAGCAGGATATTCAGCAAAATCGCCACCATCGCCGCCGGAACGATTCCGGAACCGCCGAAGATCAGCTGCACATACTGCGGCGTATGCGCCAGAATCCCGGCGTTGGCGCCCATGCCGTAACCCACGCCCAACGCCACCGATACGATGGACAGGCTCCTGGCCGTCAGGGGTTTTCTCGTGATCAGCTGGATCCCGCTGAGTACGATCGAGGAGAACATCATAACGGCCGCGCCGCCCAGTACCGACTGCGGCATAATGGAAACGATCGCGCCCAGCTTCGGGATCAGGCCGCACAGGATCAAAAACACCGCGCCGCAGGCCAACGCGCCACGGTTGACCACCTTGGTCATCGCCACCAGGCCCACGTTCTGGCTGAAAGAAGTGTTCGGAAGTACGCCGAAAACCGCAGCGATGGAGGAACCGATGCCGTCGCAGATCACGCCGCCGGCCAGCTCGTCATCCGTAGCTTCGCGGCTCATACCGCCGATCATCACGCCGGAAATATCTCCCACCGTCTCCACCGCGGTCACGATGAACATGATCATGACCGGAAGAATGGCTCTCAGATCAAACACCATCTTCACCGGCATCAGCTTCGGGATCTCAAACCAGGCGGAGGTGCCTACCTGGCTCCAGTTCAGGACCCAGGACTTCGTATATTCCACGCCGTCCGCGTCGATCGCCGTATGCGGAAGCACCAGTCCCATCAGCACGGCGGCTATGTATCCGGCTACGATCCCTATAAGGATCGCGGAAGAACTCAAAAAGCCTTTCGTGCAGTGCTTTACCGCCAGGATCACCACCAGTACGAACGTGGCCAGCAGCAGGTTCTCCATGGAACCGAAATCCTTGGCCGTATTGCCGCCGCCGAACGAATTGATACCGACGGAGATCAGCGACAGACCGATGGACAGAACCACGGTCCCGGTCACGACCGGCGGAAAGAACTTGCGCAGCGGCTTCAGGAAAAATCCCAGCACGCCCTCGAACAGCCCACCCAGAAGAGACGCTCCCATCATCGCGCCGTAAGTCAACACGCCGCTTCCCATCGTAGCCGCCACGCCGCTGAAGACGCCGATGAAGCCCGAGCTGGTGCCCATGATGATCGGCACCTTGCCGCCGATCGGCCCGATCGAGAACAGCTGGATCAGGGTGACAATGCCGGCTACCAGCATGGCATTCTGCAAAAGCGAGATCCGCAGGTCGGCAAACTCCGCGTTTCCGGCCAGGCCGCAGGCCCCGGTGATCACCAGAAGCGGCGTAAGATTTCCCACAAACATAGCCAGCACATGCTGGAGCCCCAGCGGGATCGCTTGGGAAAGCGGCATCTTGCCGTCAAACTGGAACGCCTGCTCAGAAAGTCCATTTTTCTTTTCCATTGTACCGTTTCTCCTTGTTTTTTCTTAGGGGGGGTATAAAAAACAAGGCATATTATAGGAGATTTCTTCTATTTAATCAATCCTTAATCTTCCAAAAACGGTTTTTCGTAAAATTCTACAATCCGCAGCCAAGACGCGTAGGTTTTTTGTAAATTTCTACAAAAGCGCCGGCCTGCGCCCCGCTTTCATTGATCATCCCCGGTTCAGGGCCGCCGTCTCCGCTTCCGCCGCCAGCGCGCGCCCCAGGACCGTCCTTTCTTCCCCGCAGGCAGCCAGCTCCCGGTCGATGGGCGTTTCCTCGCCCCGCATCCGGGCAAAAGCCGGCGTCCTCATCAGCCAGCGGCAGAGGTTGGCGGCGCTGCGCAGGTACTCCCCGCGGGTCACGGTCCCGGCCGCCAGGCTTTCCGCCGAGTTATCCTGCTGCGTGTTCTTCCGGGCATCCTCCGTCACCATGAACAGGTCGTTCTGGGCCCGGATCATGGCCGCCACATTGCGCACGTCCCCCTCTTTCCCCTCGTCGTTTCCTTTCGCCCACCAGTCAGTCATCACGATGCCGGTATAACCCCACTCCCGTCTTAGGATCGTCGTCACCATATCGTAATTGCTGGAGGACCAGAAACCGTTGATGGGATTGTAGGAAGTCATGATCGATGACGCTCCCCCCTCTTTCACCGCGATCTCAAAGCCCCGCAGGTACAGCTCCCGCAGCGCCCGCTCCGATACCACCGCCTCCACATGGTGGCGGTTCGTCTCCTGACCGTTGCAGGCGAAATGCTTGACCGTCCCGGTTACGCCGCAGCGTCCCATGCCCTGCAGCTGGGCCGCCGCCATCCGCCCCGTCAGCAGCGGATCCTCGGAAAAATATTCGAAGTTCCGGCCGTTTAGCGGGTTCCGGTGAAGATTGATGCCGGGCCCCAAAAGCGTGTCGATCCTGTTTTTGCGCAGCTCCAGCCCCTCCCACTCGTACAGCTCCCGGCAGAGCGGGACGTTGAACGTGGACGCCAGGCAGGCCCCGTTGGGCAGGGAAAAGGCGATGGTCCCGCAGTCCATGCGGATGCCGCTGGGGCCGTCGGCGCAGCAGGCCACGGG
>CANQYH010000215.1 GCA_947628025.1 uncultured Lachnospiraceae bacterium
TCCCAGCTATCAGCGAAGTATTTACCAAGGTGAGCGCATATTCTTACATGGCGTTCAACCTGCTGTGCATGCCGTGCTTTGCGGCGGTCGGCGCGATCCGGCGCGAGATGGGCTCCTGGAAATGGACGCTGCGCGCGATCGCGTTCCAGATGTGCACCGCTTATGTGGTAGCCCTCCTGATCAATCTGATCGGAAGCCTGCTTTTCTGAGACATTTACAATATTTGCGCCATAATAAACCTTACATGTACGGAAATAGGGCTATTGCAGAACGGCAGGGAGCCGGATCTGCAGCAGCCCATTTCCGGTATCAGGGGAGCGAGGGAGAGCGCCGGGGCAGGAAAACGGTGCAAAGCGGCCGCCGACGGACCGGATGTTATTATTATAGAAGAAAGGGGACGGGAGGTCTATGTCTTTGCAGGATAAACGGGAATACATTCTCGGCCATTTAAGAAAGAACGGATGCCGCATTACAGAGCAGAGGAAGATCCTGATCGATGTCATCCTGGGGAACGAATGCTGCAGCTGCAAGGAGATCTATTATAAGGCTGTGAAAAAAGATCCGTCGATCGGTCTGGCTACGGTTTACCGAATGGTGAAAACGCTGGAGGATGCGGAACTGATCTGCCGGAAGAATCTGTACCGGATCGAGGTGGAAGAGGGGTAAGAGGGAATTGCATATAAAATAAAAAAGCAGCCGCACCGTGCGATCCGGGCAGCTGCTTTTTGCGTTCGGTTCGGTCCGTTTTACTGCTTCGCCGCCAGATATTCCTGGATCATGGCCAGTACCTGGTCGGCGTCTAAGCCGTGTACCGCGCACGCTTCCTCCAGGGTCTCCTGGATGGAAGAGGGGCAGCCTACGCAGTGCATACCAGCCTGCATCAGGATATAAGCGATCCCTCTGTTATATTCCAGCATTTCGCCCATGGTCGTCTGTTTGGTGATCTCCATCGCCGTCAGCTCCTTTCTTCAGTTCCTGTCGGATAAATTGATTCTCCTATGGGTTACTTTAGCACGGATCGCAAAAAAAAACAAGACGGAACTTGTCCATAATCCTCCGAATACTGGACAAAGCCGCCGGTTTAAAGTATAATAAAACACAGTTGGGCCGCGGCGAAGCCGGGGGGGAGAAAAGCGGCGGGCGCGGCGGAACAAAACGCGGAGGGGGAGATCATATGTACGAATCGGGAGAAAATTACCTGGAAACGATCCTCATGCTGAAAGAGAAGCAGGGGGTCGTCCGCTCCATCGACATCGCCAGGACGCTGAATTTCAGCAAACCCAGCGTCAGCCGGGCGGTCGGCATCCTGAAAGAGCAGGGCTACATCGTCATGAACCGGGGCGGAGAGCTGGAACTGACGGAGAAAGGAAAGGAAAAGGCGGGGGCCATTTATGAGCGGCATAAGCTTTTGACCGAGTTTCTTCGGAGAGTCAGCGGCGTGTCGCCGGAGACGGCCGAGGAGGACGCCTGCCGCATGGAGCATATCATCAGCGAGGAGACGTTCCAGGGGATCAAGCGGTTTATGAAAGAAGAAATGGAAACACGGGTCTGAGGGGCTCCGGGCCGGACGGAGGCGGAAAGCCGGACGCTGGAATAGGGGAATGTTGGAACTGCCGGTAAGCACAGGAGGAAAAAGATGGACACAAATGACAATGGTTTAAGCTTGCTGAAAAAGGGACAAAAAGGGTTTTTCTATGCGGTATTCAGCCGCGTGGGCATCATGATGGTGCTGCTGGTACTGCAGGCGCTGTTCTTGTTTATGGCTTTCTTCCGTTTCGCTCAGTTTTTGCCCCATGTATTGGGAAGCACCGCGGTATTTACGGTATTTATGGTCCTGTATCTGATCAACAGCCGCATCGACCCGACCGCCAAGATCACATGGCTCATCGTGATCATGCTGCTGCCGGTCTTCGGGGCGCTGCTGTTCTGGTACACTCAGAGCGAGATCGGGCACCGGTCGCTGCGCAAACGCCTGGAGACGCTGATTGACGAGACGAAAGACAAGCTGGTGCAGGATCCGGAGGTGTGGGAGGAGCTGGCACAGGAGTCGCCCGGCGAGGCGTCCCTGGCCCGCTATATCCGGCGCAGGGGCAGTTATCCGGCTTTCTCTCACGCGGAAGTGACGTATTTTCCGCTGGGCGAGGATAAATTTGAGGAAATGCTGAAGCAGCTGAAAGCCGCCCGCAAATACATTTTCATGGAGTACTTTATCATCGGCGAGGGGCTGATGTGGGGGAAGATCCTGGAGATCCTGGCGCAGAAAGTCAAAGAGGGCGTGGAGGTCCGCGTCATGTACGACGGTACCTGCGAGTTCTCGACGCTTCCTTATAATTATCCGGAGAAGCTGAAAAAGCTGGGCATCGCCTGTAAGATGTTCGCGCCGGTATCCCCGTTTCTGTCCACCCATTACAATTACCGCGACCACAGGAAGATCCTGGTCATCGACGGTCACACGGCGTTCACCGGCGGCGTGAACCTGGCGGATGAATATATCAATCATATCGAGCGCTTCGGTCACTGGAAAGATACCGCCGTCATGATCCGCGGCGAGGCGGCCAGGAGCTTTACGCTGATGTTTCTGCAGATGTGGAATATCACGGAGCGGACGCCGGAATTTGACTCCTATCTGCAGGTGGATATGCCCGCGGAGATTGGCCGGGCGGACAACGGCTATGTGATCCCGTTCGGGGACTGTCCGCTGGACGAGGACCGGCTGGGCGAGCGGGTCTATATGGATATCTTAAACCGCGCCGACCGTTATGTCCACATCATGTCGCCGTATCTGATCCTGGACGGCGAGATGGAGACGGCCCTGAAATTTGCGGCGGAAAAGGGAGTCGACGTGAAGCTGATCCTGCCGGGGATCCCCGACAAGCCCATGCCCTATGCGCTGGCAAAGACCCATTACCGGGCCCTGATGGATTCGGGGGTGGAGATCTATGAATATACGCCGGGCTTCGTTCACGCGAAGGTGTTTGTGAGCGACGATATCCGGGCGGTCGTGGGGACGATCAATCTGGATTACCGCAGCCTCTACCATCATTTTGAATGTGCCTCGTACCTGTACCGGACCGGATGTATCGGACAGATCGAGGAGGATTTCCAGAATACGCTGGCGAAGTGCCGGAGGGTGACGCCGGAGATAGTAAAAAAAGAAAAATGGACCGTGAAGCTGCAGGGCTTTTTGCTGAAGACCATCGCTCCGCTTTTGTAAAAACGGCGGGCATGGCGGAGTACCGGGTATAACCGTATGACATTATAATAGGTTGCGAAAGAGAGGTTATAACGATGGTTGAGTATACGTTGTATGAAGTCGTGTTTTTCCTGTTCCTGTACGCGTTTTTGGGCTGGGCGGTGGAGGTCTGTTTTTACTCCATCCGTGACCGGCATTTTGTAAACCGCGGCCTGGTGAGCCTGCCGTTCCATCTGCCGTGCGGGATCACGTTTGCGCTTTTGATCCAGCTCCTGCCGACGCTGGGGCGGAATTTCGTCCTGCAGTTTATTGCGATCTTTGCCGTGATGACGGTAGTGCAGAGCCTGGCCGGTGTGTTCGGACGCCGGATCAGCCGGATCGCCCGCTGGGAGACGGAGGCGGAGTTTTCCGGCAGCGGGAGAGACTGGCTGGAGCGGTCGGTCAGAGCCGTGGCGATCCTGCTGGTCTATCAGATCGTCCATCCGGTGCTTTTGACCATGATGACGCTGCTTCCGCCGCTGCTGATCCGGATCGCGGTCTGGGTGGACCTGGCGCTGATGTTGGTGGATTTCTCGGTCATGGTGTACGCGATCCGCTTCGGCAAAAGGCCGGCGTCGTTCCAGACGACGATCGCGGAGGGATCGGAAAAATGGACGCAGCATCTGGCGAACCAGATCTCGGCGCACATCTGGCGGCGTCTGGAAAAGGCGTATCCAGGAATCGAGGCGGAAGCGCAGGGGAGCGAACGCCCGGTGTTTGCCAGGGGATTGTGTCTGGATAAGCTGGTCTGGGTGTTTTTGATCTGCGCTTTGCTGGGCGATATTATCGAAACCTTTTACTGCGGCCTGGTGAACGGACAGTGGATGAACCGTTCCAGCGTGCTGTACGGGCCGTTCAGCTTCGTCTGGGGCATCGGCGCGGTGGTGCTGACGATCACGCTCCACCGTCTGGCGGAGAAGTCGGACCGCTATGTGTTTGTGGGCGGCTTCGTGATCGGCGGTGCTTATGAGTACCTGTGCAGCGTATTTACGGAGATCGTTTTCGGGACGGTCTTTTGGGACTACAGCGATATGCCGCTGAACATCGGCGGGCGCACCAACGTGCTGTTTTGCTTCTTCTGGGGCCTGCTGGCCGTGGTGTGGGTGAAGATCCTCTATCCGCGGATGGAGCGGGCGATCGAGAAAACGCCGCCGCTGGCCGGAAAGATCGCCACATGGATCGTGATCTTTCTGATGACCTGCAACGGACTTCTGACCGCAGGGGCCATGCTGCGCTACGGTTCCAGAGCCGTGTCCCCCGAACCGAACGGGATCGTGGAGGAGTTTCTGGACAATATGTATGACGACGCTTACGTGGAGCACCGGTGGCCGAATATGATCGTGACGGAAAAATGACCGGACGGGTATGTTTCAAGCCCCTAAAGAATATGGATCAAAAATACATGACAGCAGGAGGAAAAACGATGGTATTCATACCGGATCAGGAACTGAAACAGAAGATGATGAAAGACGGGAGCGTGCTGAAATATATGCGGACCGCGGGCGGCGCGGGGATCGGGCTGATCGCGGGAAGCATTGTATTTTTCGTGACTGGGGCGCTTCTGGCGCTCTTTCTGCCGCCGCTGGGCCTGTTGATCGCGGCTCCGGGAATTCTGATGCTCGTGCCCGGCGTGATCCTGCGGATACGGCAGCTCAAAAACTGGAAGAAAGATTATATGAAAAAGACCGGGCTGACGGAGCAGGAGCTGGCGAACGTGGAGGAAGAATTCATGGCGCCGGGGACCGTGATGTTCGCATTTAATAACAGCAAGAAGCCCGGCGATCTGCGAACGGCCGGGTTCGTCACGGAGCATTACGTAAGAATGCCGATGGCCTGGATTAATCTGTTCCGCCTGGACGAGGTGGTAGCCTGCTTCTTCGTGAAAGGAATGGGCTCTTCCCTGGGGTTCGACAGAGCGCTGGTCCTTTATGATGAAAAGAGCGCGCCCGGCGAGGGATATATCGCAAAAGACTCGTGCGACGCGAAATGCGGCCAGGAGATCGTGGACGCCATCGTCTCCCGCAATCCGTTCATCATTTCCGCCCATCGCTTTATCTACGAGGGACGGCAGTACGACGCGCTGTTGGGGCAGCCCGATGTGATCGCGCTCCATAACCGGCTGAAACAGCAGAGATAGGGCAATCGCAAAGTCATAAAATTCGCCACAGGCATTGAAAAATGGGGATTTTTCAATGCCTGTGAAATTTTTTTCTTGAAAAATATTGTATGTTATGATAATACTATTCTATGAGATATCCTGACTATGTGAAAATGTTTAGACCCAAAGGTACGATTGTAAAAAGAGTGAATAATACCTACTATGCCTATTACGCAACTTCAAAGCGCGTTCCGGATAAAAAATATCCTGTCCAGGTGATCAAGGGGCTG
>CANQYH010000216.1 GCA_947628025.1 uncultured Lachnospiraceae bacterium
GGTTGTCTGACGGAGAGATTTTGAAGCGAATCCAGGAGAAGTACCATTTGACGAAAGAGACGGCGGAAAGTTATCTGTTGGCTGAAATGGTGTAATGGCATTTGAAGTGGGAAAATTAGAAACTTGTGGAATAAGGGAGATGCTGGTAAACAGAGAAAATCTCCCTTTTTTGTATAATTTTATCTCAGCTCTGAACCAAAGTCAAATCGGCGCGACTATACAGGTGAACGTTCAAAAGCTTTCCGGAAAGCAGGGAGAAACATGACAGACGAAGAAATTTTGCGATACTACGACTATCTGATGCGGCTTGCGGTATCAAAATGTAATTCGCAGACAGACGCAGAGGACCTTGTGGGCGATACCATGCTCGCGGCTTTTGCCTATCTGCACAAAGGCGGGGTCATCAAGCACCAGAAAACATGGCTTACCAATACTTTTTACCATAAGTACAATGATAATCTGCGCCGGAAATACAGATACCCTGTCACGGTGTGCCTTGACGATATGGCCGATCTTGCCGAAGAAGCGGATGAGGAGTATTTATCCTCGGAGGAAGCCGCTGAGGTACGGAAAGAACTTAATTTTCTCGGCTATAGCACCCGCGAGGTTCTGATTCGCTTTTACTTCGGAAATCAAAGCGTTTCGGATATCGCGGAGGCGCTGAATCTTTCAGAGGGCACGGTCAAAAGCCGCCTGTCAGCGGGCCGCGGTCAGATGAAGAAAGGACTTGAAAGAATGGAAAGAAAAAATAGTTTACCCGGAAAGCTGTATCTGTCAATTGGCGGCTGTGAGGGTCTTAGGGAAGAGCCGATGTCGCTTGTTGAAGACGACCTGATTGCGCAGAATCTGCTGATACTTGCGTATGAAAAGCCTATCGGGATCACAGAGCTTTCGAAAGCCATAGGCATCCCGGCAGCGTATATCGAACCGATTGTCAAAAAGCTTGTGGACGGCGAGCTGATGCAAAAAACGGACGGCGGCAAAGTATATTCGGATTTTATCATCAGAAAGCCGCAGGATGCGCTCAGAGGCTTTCGGCCTCAGCTTGATTTTGCGCATAAGCATTTTGATACGGTGTGGGGCGTCATCAAAAGAATGTCGGAACAGATTTCCGGGATGGCGTTTGAACAGGAAATGGGAGCCGAGGAGAGGACGAAGCTTGACAGATACGCTGTTCTGAAAGCACTGCAGGATTTTGAGTATTTTGGTTCCGGCAAAACAGAACTGCCGAAGTATCCAAAGCGCAGGGACGGCGGACGGTGGCTTGCGAATGCGACGGCGTTTGCGGCCGGATATAACATGAAAGAGTATCAGGAAGCGTCCCAATACCGGATACAAGGCGGTCATCGGACTATCGAGGCGTTTGCGGCGGGAGGAACAAGGCTTGTCCGTCTTTACGAATTTGACACGACGCTTCTCGATAACCCTCACAGATACGGCTTTTCATGGAACCTGTATTTTAAGCATATTATTCCGTTCCTTTGGTGCATTTACGCCGGTATTCCGCTGGAAGATCGAATCGGGAATGATATTCCGAGCGAGCTCATTTCCAATATCCCCGTGCTGGAAGAAGCGGGCCTGATTGGAAACGTGAATCGTAAACTGTGCGTTAAGATCCCTGTTCTGAAAAAAGAGGAATACGAGCGGGTAAATGCTGTGATCAGAAGCGCAGCGGAGGAGATCCGATCCGCGATCGGGGAGGAATTTGCAGCGTTGATCGCTTCCTGGAGAACGCCGGTCCCACGGCATCTGACATCCGTACCTGAGCTTTACAGATACCTTGACGCAGCCTCTTATTTTGTTATGGCGATCGTTCGCGAGGCATATGGCAAGGGCCTGCATTTAAAAGACGTTGATTATTGCTGCCCGCCTGTTGTGATGTCCTGGGCTTGTGAGGAATAATACGGCGCTGTTTCCGTTTATCGGGATATGGGGCTGTCTGACGAAGAGATCTTGAAGCGTCTCCCTTTTTCAGCAGATGCAGAAGCAGTGAAAGGGTCGTTTTTTGGCAGATTCTCTCTTGCGGTGAAAGAAGATAGAGTGGTACGATCTGGTACGGTCTAAAGTACCAGAGCCTGATTGATTGCTGCCGCCTGCTCTTTCTGGGACTTCCGCTCGAAGTGGTAGAAAGCTTCCGCGGTGCGGATATCGCTGTGGCCAGCGAATCTCTGGGCGGTTCGGTTATTGACGTTCGGATCATTCAGTAAGGTGGACAAGCATGTTTTGCGAAGCGCATGGCTTCAGGGGTATTGAAAGCAGCGGCCAGCCATGGGAGCAGCAGGCCCGCATTGAGACACTTTGCGCGCCTGTGAGACTTGCGTTGGGAACTAGCTGTGGTAGTTTGCGGTATTCCGGGCCGATTTTTTGAGTTGCAATCTTCCTGGGTATATGGTAAGATATGGGTGAGAATACAGGGATGTTCGAGGTGTACCGCCCCAGAGAGCGCCAACTCTCTGAGGCAGGCATGGTAGTTGAGGTACCACACTTACGACATAGCCGCGATACACGTATGTGATTATACCGCAATTTGGGTATGATTACAAGTTTTTTGTGTGGAGTTGGCGAAGTCGCGCCTTTCGTTATATCAGGGGTGCTGGTGTGGACGCATACCGGCGCCCCATTCTTGATTCTCACCTGAGTTACCCTCGGCGGTGGAGGAATCTGCCGCTGGGGGACTCTAAGTGAGGCTCACCGATAGACAGATTGATGTAGCTGAGAGGAATCATTGTGATGAAAAGCGAAGACATTTTAACAACAAGAAATCTGACGAAAAAATATCACAGGGAGCTGGCGGTGGATCAGGTATCCATGTCTATCAAAAGAGGGGATATTTACGGCTTTATCGGGGAGAACGGAGCAGGAAAGACCACGTTTATGCGGATGGTGTGCGGTTTGGCCAGACCGTCTGAGGGGGAATTGGAACTTTACGGCGTGTCGGGCCAAAAAGAGCTTCAGAAAGCCAGGAAAAATATGGGCGCGCTCATCGAGAATCCGGCGGTCTATCCCAATATGACGGCTCTGGAGAATCTGGAAGTGCAGAGGCGGTATCTGGGAATCCGGCGAAACGATTCCGAAGAGATGCTGAAAGAACTGCTGGAACTGGTGGGACTGGGGGATGTGGGAAAGAAGAAAGCCCGGGATTTTTCCCTGGGGATGAAACAGCGTCTGGGGCTTGCGATTGCCCTGACCGGGAACCCGCGCTTTATTATTTTGGACGAACCGACCATCGGCCTCGATCCGGTGGGCAAGGCGGAGCTTAGAACGCTCCTCTTAAAGCTGAACCAGGAGAAAGAGCTGACAATTCTCTTCAGCAGCCATGACCTGTCCGAGATGCAGCGGCTGGCGACCAGGTATGGTTTCCTGCACAAGGGAAAACTGATCAAAGAACTTACCGCACAGGAACTGGAGCAGGAATGCAGCGCCCAGGGGATTGATGTGGAACAATATTTCCTGAACCTTATTCTGAAAGCGGGAGGTGCAGGGAAGAAATGAGACTTTTTGTCAATGAGCTTTGCAAGATCAAAGCCTCAAAATCTGTAAGGTGGATTACGATTGTGTTTTTCTGTTTTGCGGTATTGGCAGGCGCTGTATGGAAGCAGTCGGCCAGTCCTGTGGCAATCTATGGTTTTGGCGCGCCTTTTCTGTGGATTCTCGGCAGCGGCGCGTCAGGGTTCTTTCTGTATGCTGCTATCGTGGCAGGTCTGTTTGCCAGTGAATTTGAATCGGGCGTGATCCATAATGTGCTGGACTGCGGCGTGAAGAGGAGCGGTTATTTTATTGCAAAGGTAGCGGCAATTTTTGGAGTCACGATTTTGATCTATCTGAGCAGTCTCGGTGTCCTGTTCCTGTTTAAATGCCGGATCGCAGGTTTCGGCCCGGCAGATCTGGTTTTTGATGATTACGGTCTGAAAGTGCTGGTTTTTAACGGATGGGCGGTCTGCTGCCTGTTGTCCTATGTGGCTGTATATATTATGATTGCCTGCTTGTTCCGGGAAGCCGTTCTTACTTTCATTGCTTCCCTTGTGGTCACTCTGTGTGAGCTTTTTAATCTGTTCCGAGGGCCTGTCCAGATTGCAATAAATGCAGTTGGTTTTATAGAGAACGATAGAATTTTAACTTCCGAGTTTGCCGCATTGTTTACGCCCTGCGTCTGGATTCTGGTGATTTCGCTGATCGGGGCGTATATGCTTTTTCTTGTACGGGATGTAGACTGAGCAGATGGGGATAATGCAGCTTGTATCAGAAAGGGTCAGATAGTTGCAATGAAAAACGTATTTCGTGCAGAAATCTACATATTACGGCATGACGGGCTGCTGTGGCTCGTACCGGTATTATACTGCGCAGTCGGGATCTATGCCGGATTTTATGACCATGCGGTCATGGATATCTACAAAGGGGTGGAGTTGTTCAGTCTGACTGAAATTTTGAATTTGTTCTTCTCCTTTTCCGTGGTGCTGCTGACGGGCTATGCGATTGGGGGCGATTTCAGCAGGCACACCATCCGGAATGTGCTGTCCGCAGGAACCGATAAGAAGAGCTATTACTATACCAGGCTGCTGGTACAGGTGCTGCTGACGGGGGCGCTCTTCGCCGGGACAGGGCTGATCCATGTAGTCTGCCATTCCCTCTGGCCGCAGGGAGATGCGGATATCCGGATCGCATTCCTGTGGCAAAAGCTGGCGATCTATATGGCGATGGTACTGCTTCAGCTGCTGGCGCAGGTCTCCGTCGTAAACGCGGTGTGCTATTTTGTGAGAAATCAGCTGGTCGCCATCGTATCCGGAATCGGGATAGTGTATTTGGAAGTGATCATTCGTCAGACCGCGGAAATGAACCGAATGACATCGGTTCAGGCGCTGGCGGATTTCCTGCCCACAAATGTGATCAGGGACATGTTTGCCTATGCGGTTTATGACAGGGTGTTTACAGGCAGATTTTTCCTGTATGGACTTTCGGCGGTTCTTATTATTGCGGTGAGCAGCGCAGCGGGATATGTGAGGTTCTGCTATGCCGGGGATTAGTGCCTGACTTGAGTATATTCAGCTGAAAGCAAACGGAAAGGATTCAAAGTTATGGAACATGGTGAGATCAAAATTGAGGCGCTGCCGAAAGAAAAATGGAAAGGCGTACCGATACCGCTGGTGACAAGAAGCGACAGCTACTATGATCTGGAAATGAACCCGCTGGACAGAAACGGGTGCACAATCGCTCTTGTCAGGAAACCGGCGGAAAAGGAAATCGTTCATACGCCGGAGGAATATGATTTCCCGGATTCCTTATATCAGGATCATTGGGAAAAAGCGGAAGCTTACGGCGTCCTCGGGTCGGACGGCGCTTTGTTGGCCTGTGTGGAAGTTTGTCCCGAAGAATGGTCAAACAGGCTTATGGTAACAGAGTTGTGGGTATCCGATGAGCTCCGCCGTCAGGGAATCGGCAGGAGGCTGATGGATAAAGCAAAGGAGATAGCTTGGCGTCAGAACAGGCGTGCTGTCATTCTGGAAACGCAGTCCTGCAATACGAACGCAATCGGGTTTTATCTTCACGAGGGCTTTGAACTGATAGGCTTTGATACATGCTGCTATACAAACAATGATATTGGCAGACGGGAGGTA
>CANQYH010000217.1 GCA_947628025.1 uncultured Lachnospiraceae bacterium
ACCTTCCTTGAAATCAGTCCGCCCACGATGATCAGGATCACGGCGATGCAGATGAAGTAGATCCACGCCATCGCCGAGCCATATCCGTACTTGATATCCACGAAGATCGTATCCCGGATGGTGGTCATCATCTCGTTGGTCTCATTGGTAAACTGGTCGATGATCGTATATACGCTGTTCACCAGGATCATGGAGCTGATCATGGGGAACGTGATCTTCCAGAAATTCTCCCAGGCCGTCGCGCCCTCGATGCTGGACGCCTCGTAGAGGGACGGGCTGATGGACTGGAGCCCCGCCAGGAAGATCAGGATCTGCACGCCGCTGGCCACGACGATATCGTAAATGCCGGTCACCGCGTCGGACAGGAAACCGATCACGCTCTGCGGCAGGCTCGTGTACTCGGACAGAAACACCGCCATATTCAGGAACGACGCCATATCGTCCGCATTCTCGCCAGTGGTGCTCAGCGTCTGCAGCAGCAGGTCGGAATTTTCCAGACCCATGATCACGCCGGAGGTCAGGATCACCGGGAAGAAGAATACGCTTCTGGCGATAGCCCTGCCGTGGAACTTCTGGTTGATCAGCGTCGCCGCAAAGAAGCTGAAGATCAGCACCAGCGGGACTCTCGTCGCCATCTGGCCGATGCTGGACAGAAGCTCCAGGTTGAAATCCGGGTCAATGGTCAGGGCCCGCAGGTAATGCTCCAGTCCATTGTCGGCCGCCGGCGTCAGCACATATCCGGTGCTCGATACCTCCATATTGGAGAAGCTGAACCGGATCGACTCCACGATCAGCGGAAGGAATATCCCAAAGAAACCGATCAGGAACGGCAGGATGAAAAGCACGCCCGCCACAGCCTCTTTCCCCGTCAGGGTCAGTCTCATTTTTCCGTTTCGTTTCTTGAAGTAATTCACTTAATCACTCCCTTTCCGAACTGCGAAGTCTCTGGCGCCGATACTCACGCCGTCCACCGTCGCCGGCGTCTTGTCATAGTTTACGTACACGCAGGTCCCGTCCTCATAGGTAGTCTTGGCGACCTTGCCGGTGCGCTCATGATCCACGATCCGCTGCGCGCCCAGGCCGGAAAGCGCCTCTTTCACTCTCTGATAGTCCGCGGCGGCCTGATCGATCCAGCTGGCGTAATTCACCGAGTACAAATAATCGAAGTCCGTCTCATTCAGCAGCGAATTGTCTCCGTAGATCCACTGGTAATGCAGCCCCGCGCCGCTCTCCAGACTCTTCAGGAACGTGGTCCTGTAATCGTCCGCCATGTTGATGGCCTCTCCCGCGTAGGGGATATAGCCGTGAATGACCATCTCATAGAACGGAACGTCCTCGTCCAGGATCTGGTATCCGTTGGAGCTCTGGGGAACGTTCATCATATAGTCCGTGTACTTCCATGTGTAATCGTTCCCGTTGTCGCCCAGGAGGGCATCCATCTGCCCGTCCAGCTTCTCGAAGCTCTGCTCATAACGGTCCACCGCCATCTGGCGGTCCGTGTAGCGGCTCTCCAGGAAATCGGAATACAGGTAATTGCTTACGCTGCCCAGGTTCAGCTTCTTGATATCGTATTTGGCGGTCCCGCTCAGGATCCCGTCCGTCACCTGGTCCGCAAAATAGGGGCTGATCAGATCCGCCAGCTTTTCATCCATCGAGTTGTCCGCAAAGAAATAGCTGTTGACTTCGATGCTCTTATGGTCGAAATAGCTGGGGGCGTATTTCATCGTCGAGTAGCCGTCCATCATCTTGTCCTTATAGACGTACTGCATCTCCACGGTCATGAACGCGTCGATCCCCAGCGCGTCCATATCCGACTGGAACTGCTTCGCCGACACGCCGCCTTTCTGCAGGGAACCGACCACTTTCTGCCGCATACCGGAGGTCCCGTGGAGTCCATCGTTGGCCCAGCCGGAGAACACGATCTTCTGATCCTCCACGCCCATGCCCCTGAGCTGCTCCGAGATCTGCTCCGCCTGCGCAAACGTCGTCAGCGGTTCGACGGCGTCGTATTTCATCCCCAAAAACGTCTTATACTTGTTGATGGCCCCGATCAGCTCCAGGAAGAACGGAACCTCGGTCTCCTCCGACCGTGTCAGAACGCCCCGCTCCTCCAGGTACGTCCGGTAGCAGGCCGCCATCCCTGAATAATCTGCCTCGTCCCCGGTCAGAAACGAGTATCGCAGCTTATAGGGCCCGGCGAAGACCGGATCGCTGTACAGCTGGTAGCCATTGGCCCCTACCATGTCGCTTAAGGAAGCC
This sequence comes from uncultured Lachnospiraceae bacterium, assembly GCA_947628025.1. Lineage (GTDB taxonomy): Bacteria > Bacillota > Clostridia > Lachnospirales > Lachnospiraceae > UBA3402. The sequence continues at coordinate 2,260 of CANQYH010000217.1, forward strand.
TGGCCGTACTGCAAAAACTGGAAGCCGGAATATACCTGGTTATAGGATGTGGTCCTGCCGGAGATATCGGCCGCCACATTGGCGTAGGCCGCGCCCTCCTCGATGACCGCGAACAGCGCCTGGTCCTCGGATTTCACGCCGAAGACCGGCATCTTGACCGTCAGGCTCGGATCGATCTCCGATTTGGTATTCACCAGCACCTGCCTGGATTCGTCCTGCCCGTAGACCAGGGCCGAATAGGAGGAATAGGTGGTCTTTCCATTGTTCAGGTAGATCAGGGAGCCGCTGCCGTCCGGTACGAACAGATAGCCCTCGGCCGCGCTGGTCGCCCCGAAATAGGGGAGCACGTCGATATGGACCGGATAGAACGCGTCGTTATATTCTACCAGCGACGGATCCAGGGTCACGACCAGGTTCTTCCCCTCCAGCTGATAGGTCAGCGGGACGATGAACCACGGATCGGTATTCTCCGCTTCCCCGATGCCGCTCTCCAGCACGTCTTTCTCAAATTCCTCCTGCGTATATCCGGCGTTTATGAAGTATTCCTCCATATCCTCTTTCAGGTAATCCCGGACGCCGCCGCGGAGCACGTAGAAATTCGTGGTGAAACCGGGATACGTCTCGATGTAGGTCGCGATCTCCTCGCTGCCCGCCGGATTCGTCAGGTCCACATACACGTAATTTCGGTTGACGCGCTTCTGATCGCCGGAGTCCATCTGATCATAATAATACAGGTACCGCTCCTCGGAGATCGCGTCCGGCAACAGCAGCGTGCCGACCGCCGCGCCGATCGTGTAGGTAATGGTCACGCCGTTTTCGATCTCCTCGATCTCAAACTGCTCATCCTGGATACTGTCGTTGTAATTGTCCATCGTGCTGGACTGCACGTTCTCATTGTAATACTGGATCTGGAGCTGGCTCTTCTGCATCCTCTGATAATACGCGGATGCAAATTCGTCGTCCTCCTGGGGATTCGTGTACCAGACCTTGCCGGTGGCATTGTCTACGACCGCCAGCGCCGTCTCTTTCTCATCCAAAAACAGCGTCAGGTACTCGTTCTCCGCTACTTTCTTCATCCCTTTGGGCGCTTCCGCCGCCGCCTGGGCCGGAACCGCGGGTGCTGCGCTCAGAAGCAGCGCGGCCGCCAGACACAAGGCGCCTGTTCTTCTCATCTTCCTCATCTCAGCCCCCTTTCTACCGGAACCGCAGTTCACGGTAAATCGTCATCACAAAGGTCAGCATCTGCTGGATCACGCTGAAGAACAGCAGGCCGATGAACATCAGGATCCCCATGGCCACGATGGTGATCACGCAGGTCACGATGGTCTTCGTGATCGAATACTGATGAATGGTCATCGTGCCCAAAAAGATCAGAAGTCCGCTCCAGAGATAACTGATCGTGCCCAGCACGTAATAAAACGTGCCCTCGTCCGCGGTGATCATGTGGCTCATAACGACCATCGGCAGGCGGATCAGGATGACCGGCAGCAGCGCGTAGCCGATGGCGATCAGGATATCTTTCATCCGGCCCTTGCCGTCCATCAGGGAGGTCGTGCACCAGTTGGCTACGCACCAGAGCACATAGACCAGCAAGACCGTGATAATGTCCACGACCACATTCAGATCCGACAGCCGGTTCAGGTTGAACAGGAAACCGGTGTTCTGCTTTTCGATGGTCATCGTCAGGATCGTCAGGGCCACAAACGTGAACGCCGCCGCCAGACTGCCTTTATTCTCTCTGCGTATGCCCCAGAAACCGTCCAGGGGGTGGGTTATGACATAAAATCCATATTTTATCGTTTCGACATAAAGCATTTCACTTCACCTACCCATCTTCTGAATCTGAACACGTAGTACACGGCCAGAATGATCACGATGATGATCCCGGCTGCCAGCATCGCCGTACCGAAATTGTTCTCCATCAGCTCTTTCCTATAGTAGAAGAACGCTTTCGTGTAATATTTGCGGCTATTGCCAAGCCTGAAATATTCCATCGCCTGTTTATAGTTGCCTTCCGCCAGATAGGTCTTGCCTAATCCGATGTACGCCATCTCGTTGTTGGAGTTGCTGCGGATCACTTCCCGCCACTCGGCGTTGGAACCCTCTGAGTCGCCGATGTCGTTAAGCCGCAGGGCGTTCAGAAGATGCCGCCCGTAATCGGTGATCTCAAACACCAGGATGCTGCCCAGCGTATTGTCCAGCACGTAGATCTTGCTCTCGCCGTCTCCCAATGCCAGGGCCACGGGCCGCTGGACGTTGCCCTCCTTGCTGCCCTTTCTGCCGAACGCGAACAGGGAGTTGCCGTCGTAATCATAGGCGAATATCTTGCCGCCCGCGTTGTCCAGGATGAAGTAGCAGCCGTAATCGGTCGCCGCCACATCCACGAAAGACGAGAAGCTCCGGCCGTTTAAGTCGCCGGTGATATCGTTGTTGCCCAACCGCCGCAGCACGTCGGTGCCCGTCGGGTTCAGACGGCGGACCATGTCGGCGCCCTGCAGATGGTCTTCCTCGGACAGGTTGCTGATGGTGGCGTAGATGAAGTTCTCATCGTCCACGAAAATGTCGCTGTATTCGGTGGGAATGATCGTCTCCATCCTGGCCTGCTGGGCCTCGGTGGAGAAGTAATTCTTCCATATATATTCGAATGCGCTGACGCTGACCTCCGTGGCTCCCATGAAGCCCTGGAACTCGCCGTTCTTGTCAAATTCCACGAGGCCCATGTTGATGCCGTAGGCGATCACGTAGATCCGGTCGGAATGGTCCACCACCAGGCGGATCGGCGTGTAAGCCTGGGAATCGCTGATCAGATTGGTCACCGGCCGGCCGATCTCCCGGACAAACTTCAGGTCCGCGTCGTACTCCACGACCCGGCTGTTGCCGCTGTCGGCCACGTACAGATGGCCCTCATCGGTGACGAAGACGCCCTGAGGCTGATTCAGCAGGTCCTCCTCCCCGTCCGCGTAAGTGACTTCCTGCTCCACACTGCCGTTCAGGTCCATGACAAGGATCCGGGAATTGCCCGTATCCGCCACGTACAGATGCCCGTCGAAAAGGCACATATCCTGGGGGTACCGCAGCGCCGACCCAAACTGGGCCGTGGACAGGGTGTTGGAGTAGAGGTAAGCGTGCGGCTGCAGCACCTCTTCTCCCCAGTAATTGAAATTGTAGGTTTCATACGGCATCTCCGCCCGGGCGCAGACCGCCTGCGAAGTCAAAAGGCAGAGCGCCGAACAAAACACCGCGATCGTTTTGACTGTTTTTTTCATCGTCCGCCCTCCTTACTCTTTGATACCGGAAGAAGCCATGGTCTCATTATCGAGACCATGGCTTCTTTGATACCGGA
>CANQYH010000218.1 GCA_947628025.1 uncultured Lachnospiraceae bacterium
TCCGGAGCATTTCCTCCAGATCCGCGGCGCTCTGCTCCAGATCTCCCGTCTTATGGCCGCCGTTTCCCCAATGGTCGAACCAGCCTACCCAGAATTCGGCGCACATCAGGGGGCCTCCTCCGGTAAACGGTTTCAGGATCTCGAAACGTTCTTTCGTATGGGAACCGAAATTGCCGGTGGCCAGCGCGCCGTCCACGCTTCCGCACCGCAGGCTCTCCTCCCGGGGATCGTCCGACGTGATCAGGGGCACGGTAATCCCGCCCGCCAGCAGCATATCCCTCATAGCCGCCATGTAAGCCGCGTCGTCCGCGAAGTGGCCGTATTCATTCTCCACCTGCATCAGGATCACATTGCCGCCCTCCGTGATCTGCAGCGGCTTTAAGATGGGCAGCAGCACCCGGTAGTATTCCTGCACATGGCGCAGGAACGTCCCGGACGAGCAGCGGACGCGGACGTCCTCTTTCAAGAGCCACGCGGGCAGGCCGCCGAACTCCCACTCCGCGCAGATATAGGGGGATGGCCGAAGGATCACATACAACCCCAGCTCCTGGGCCAGCTTCACAAAACCGGCCACGTCCGCCATTCCCTCGAAACGAAACTCTCCCTTGCGGGGCTCGTGGACGTTCCAGGGGATATAGGTCTCCACCGTATTCAGGCCCATCCCTTTCAGCTTCAGCAGACGGTCGCGCCAGTATTCCGGAACGATCCGGAAATAATGGATGCTCCCCGAGCGGATCTGAAAGGGGGTCCCGTTTAAATAAAAGGTATCTCTGATTTCAAATGTCTCTGACATGCTTGCCTCCCAGCCGAACTATTTTTTCAAAATCACCGTGGTCACGGAACCGGCCGGAACCGTCACCAGGGTATCGGAGCTGTAATCCGCTTCCAGCACACAGTCCAGGTCATGAGCGTCCGAGGTCTCGTAGCAGGCGATGCGGCTGTATGCGCCGCAGCCGTCCAGCAGAAATTCCTGCGGCAGGACGTCCTCATTGATAAATACCATGACCAGCTCTTCCTCTCCCGCGTCGTTCACGCCGGTAAAGGCTGTGGGAAGCATCGCATCCATGGCTCTCGTATCCGCCTGGATGTCCACGCGGGTATAGCCCGGACGGACATAGCGGCTGAAATTGCCGAAGCTCCAGAGCCGTTTCAGGGCGCGGAACTTATGACTGCGCTCGTCGATGTAGATCAGGCCGTCCCGGTAGCCGCCCGGGGCCACGCCCACCCAGTTCTGCCAGGATACCACGTTCAGGATCCGCATGTCTTTCGCGATCTCCTGCGCCAGATGGAACGCGGAGTCCATGGTCACGTCGGAACCGTTGACCATCTCGCACCACTCGCTCATCCGCAGCTTCACATCCGGATGGTATACTTTCATATAATTGGCAAAGGATTTCTTGGCGGTGTCGTCCGACCAGTAGGAATGATTGTCGATGGCGGTAAAATGCTCCGCCAGCCGCTCATCCCCCAGGATCGCTTCCGTGTAATTCAGCGTCGCCTGGCCGCCCCACTCGCCGCTCTCCGGTCCGGACAGCTCCACGCCCGCCAGAGCGTCCCGGCTTTCCAGCTCATCGAGGAAAGCCAGATAGACCTCCCGGGTCTGTGCCGGTTCGTAGTGGGCCCCCTCCTGTCCGCTGGTCCACTCCCACTGAGGCTCATTGATGGGAGAGATAAAGCGCACGGGGATCCCCTCTGCTACAAAATGCTCCGCCACGTCCATGACGTAAGCGGCAAATTCCCCGTAATGCTCGGGGGAAAGATTGCTTTTGGTCCCGGGCGTCAGCTGGGCCATCCCGTTGTCCGTGAGCCGCTCCAGGGGACTGTTGCAGAAAAGCACCACTTCCTGCACCCCCAACTCCACGGCCCGGTTCAAAAACCAGACCGCGTTGGCGTCCTTGTCCCAGTCGTATACGCCCGGCTCTGTCTCGAAGCACTGGGCCCTGCGGTGGATGTCGGAATAGCTTCCTTTCCGGCTCTCCGCGGACCCTGCGCCCAGGTTATAGCGGTAGCAGGTCAGGCCGATGCCCTTTTCCCTGTCGAAAAGCAGGGAAGCGATCTGTTCCCGGACGCTGATCCCCGTATCCTCATAGGGATCGTCGTCAAAACCGCCCACATACTGGCTCCACCAGCATCCGCTGGTACCGAAGCTCTCGATGGTCTGATACGTGGTATTCACATCCACGCTCATCCTGTGATACGTGACCGCCGCGGAGGTCTCCGCCGCTTCCGGGACCTTCTCCGTCCCCTGGGTCACGCTTTCCTGCGCAGCATTCTCCTGCATTGGACTCTCCTGCATCGTATTCTCCTGCAAAGAAGCCGGCTCGCCGGAGGCGTCCCCGGAGACTCCGGTCCCCGAAGACGCTCCCGCGCCGCACCCGCCCAGCACGCCCGCCAGCAGCGCCAGGCAGATCCCTGTCATGATCGTTTTTCTCATAATCCAAAACTCCATCCAAATTCTGTCAGCCTATCCAAAGGAGAACCGGCGGCGTCATCCGACCAGACCGGAATTCTCCATATTCTCCACCAGCTTCCTCTGGCCGATCAGGTACACGATCAGAAGCGGGATCAGGAAGACCAGAGCGCCCGCCTGCTTCACCGCGTCGAACGCCAGGTCCGTCGCCACCGGCACATCGTACCAGGTCTGCAGGGCGTTCAGGATATAATCCTTATTCGCCGAGATAAAGGTAGAGGACAAAAGCGTGCTCATGTAGCTGCCCTGGGGATTGAAATAATTGGTGTAGTAAACGTCGCCGTAGTTCCAGACGAACGACAGGATCCCGACCGTGGAGATGATGGGGACCGCGTTGGGCAGCATGATCCTGAAATAGGTGCGGTAGAAGCCGCAGCCGTCGATCAGGGACGCTTCCTCCAGCTCCTTAGGAATGTTCTTAAAGAACTGGCTGAACAGGAAGATGAACAGGCTCTGGTTCACGCCGAACCCGAAGACCGCCAAAAGCACCAGCACGATGGGGTTGTTGATCAGGTTGACCTCCCCGGCTTTCGTAAAGAGGTTCATGATCCCCAGCACGTCGAAATGTACGAACGAGATGTACTGGGCCAGCAGCAGGGACTGCCTCGGGAGCAGGAACACCAGGATCACCATGCCGAACACCAGGCGGCGGCCCCAGAAATTCACCCTGGCCAGCGAATAGCCCACCATGGCGGAGAAGAACACCTGCAGGACCATGATGCCCACCGCGTAGAGCACGGATTTCACCATGGTCATGATCCCCTCGGGCATGATCATGCGGGTGGCCGCCTTGAAGCTGACGGTGGAGAAATCCAGCGGGATCCAGATCACGTTGGGGTTGCCCAGATCCTCCACGCTGGAAAATACCACCGGCACCAGGCTCAGGATCGGGTAGATGATGGTGAAGCTCAGGCCCATGATCAGCACCAGGGTGAAGAAGCGCACCACCGCGTGCTTGGCCTTGTTCTTAAATAAGTAGATCGCCAGGCCCGCATCCATGTTGGTTTGCTGCTTTTTATTTTTCATTCTTTTTTACCACCTTTCTGAGAAGCAGAGCCGCGACCGCCAGCACCAGGATCACGTTCCCCACGTAGACGATGGAGAGCGCGGAGCCGATCCCGATCTTGCCCTGGGTAAAGGCAAAGGCGTACGCTTCCTCCGCGATGGAGGATTTCAGGAACAGATCCACGATGGTGTAGATCACCACAAAGAACGTGATGTTCATGATCGAGGGGATCGTCACTTTCCAGAACGTCTCATAGGCCGTGGCTCCCTCCATCTTCGCCACTTCATAGAGGCTGGGACTGATGGACTGCAGCGCCGTCAGATAGACCAGGGTCTGCACGCCGGCCTGGGAGATCAGGTCGAAAATGTTCTCTACATAGGTCATGATGGGGTAAAGCACCCGCATGGGCACGTTCAGCGTCCGCACCAGAAAGATCGTCACATAGCTGCCGCTGAGCAGGCTGCTGCCGGTATCCAGGGTCGTGCCGCCGGTGGTGATGGTCAGCATATCCATGACCACGTCGATGCCCAGGATGATCGGGAGGAAGAACAAAAGCCTTACGATCGCCCTGCCCTTGAACTTCTGGTTGGCCAGAAGCGCCATGAACAGGCTGAAGATCACGATCAGCGGCAGGCTCAGAAGCATCGTGGAGTTCTCCTCGGTAAAGAGCCGGGCCATCGTGGTATTGGTGGTGGTGACCTCCGCCGTGAACAGGTCGATATAGTTCTGGATCCCGACCCATTCAAAGGTCATGCCGCCCTGGTCGCCGACGCCGACTTTATTGAACGAATAATACAGCGTATGGATCAGCGGCAGCAGGAAGAACGCCACGAATCCGATCAGGAAGGGGCTGGCAAAGATCAAGCCGTGGATCTTCCACATCGTCCGGAAGGATATTTTTTTCCTGCCTTTCTTCATGTTAATTCCCCTCCTTTATCAGATAATCTTCCGCGGCCAGCTCTGTCCCGTCGGGGAGCGTCACGCCGTACAGGTTGTAATTGACCACAGCCTGGACGCCGCTGGCGTAGGTCGTGCAGTAGACGCCGTCCGCCACGATCTCGTGCCCGACGATCTCGTCCGTGCCGATCTGATCGCGGATCGCGGCACATTCCTCATAAACGGAACGGATCTTCTCCTCCAGCAGCTCGAACTGGGCGGAGAACAGGTAATTAAAATCGGAATCTTTCAGCACGTCCACATTCTTGTAGGTCAGAATGAATTTGGGCATGGCCCCCAGCTCCGCCGACTGCAGGACGAAATAGGCGGCGTTTTTGCTGGAAAGGTTCACATCCTCGGTGGTATAGTCCACCAGGCCGTTCATCACCAGTTGCCTGAACGGGATCGTCGCGTCAAAGGTAGCGTAGTCGCTGCTCTCCCGGGAGATGTCCGTCGCCACGCTGCCGTAGCCGATCTTATCCATATGAGGATCCGTCAGGGCGAGGGAACGTCCCTGCGCCAGCTTTTCCAGGTTCTCATTCAGGATCCGGTCGCCGGTCTCCCCGCTGATATAATTCTCGTACCGGTAATCGGCGTAGTACATTCCCGCCAGGTCGGAGACGGCCAGCGCGCCGTACTCTCCCGCTTCTTTCAGGAACGCGTCCGTCACGGCGCTCAGATACTTGGGAGAAAGCAGGTAATAGCTGTCGTGGCTGATCCCGTCGCTTAACGCGCTGTTTAAGATCCCCAGCACCAGCTGGTAGCGGGACAGCTCCACCTCGTCGTTGGCGTAATCCCGCACCGCGTGCCGGGAGGCCCGAAATCCGTTGCCGTCCTCCCAGATCTGGGTGAGGGCCACCTGCAGATACAGCGGAATGCCTTTCTGCTGCGCGTAGGAGAGGGCGTCCTCCAGGCCGGAGGCGCGTCCATTCTGCCCGGCCAGGCTGGCCCCGCGGTTCAGCTGTCCGTTGAGTCCGCCGTTAAAGGCGCCGTCGTACTGCACCTGGCAGTTGATCCCGTCGAGCTCCTCCAGCACCGACCGCAGCTCGTCATAGCTGGTCATGGAGTAGGACTTGCTGTAGGGGATCCCCACGAAGCGGGACGGCAGGTTCACGCCGCCCACCATCTCCAGGTAGACGCCGGCTTTCCCATCATCGTAAGACGGGGTCATCCCGCCGGCGGCCG
>CANQYH010000219.1 GCA_947628025.1 uncultured Lachnospiraceae bacterium
CCGCCTTTCCGTACAGCGGGATGGATTTATGTCCTGACAGACCTACGGTCGTGGGACCGTGATCCCCGTAAGCGCCCGTATTGGAAATGGTATACAGATCGATCCCGCGGATACGTCCGTCTTTCATCGCGCCCAGCCGTACATGCATCTCCATCTCATGGCGGGGCGTGGAAGCGGTCATACATTCCTCGCGGGTATAGATCATTTTACTGGGCTTCTTCGTCTTCCAGGTCACAAACGCCGGAAAGATCTCCGCCACCACGGTCTGCTTCGCGCCAAACCCGCCGCCGATCCTGGGCTTGGTCACTCGGACCATCGACTGAGGGATTCCCAGCGCCGCGGCCACGATCCGGCGGCAGTGGAACACGATCTGGGTGGAACTGGTCACGTGGAGCCGCCCGTAAGCGTCGATCGTGCAAAAAGCGCGGAACGTTTCCATCATCGTCTGCTGGGCCGCTTTCGTGTGATAGGTCCGGTCCAGGACAATATCACATTCGGACAGCACCTTATCGATATCGCCCCCGCGGCTCTCGTCATGGGCGCAGAGGTTTCTTTGGTTGTCCGCCCCCACCGGGCAAAGGCTCTCCCAGTTGTCTTCCGGATGCACCAGAACCGGATTGTCGATCGCCGTATGGTAATCGAGAACCGGCGTGAGCACCTGATACTTCACCCTGATCAGCGCCAGCGCCCGGTCCACGCACTTTTCCGTTTCTCCGGCCACGATCGCTACCGGATCGCCCACATAGCGCACATGGCGGTCCAGAAGCAGCCGGTCGTGGGGACTGGCTTCCGGATACGTCTGTCCGGCGCAGGTAAAACGCTTCGCATCCGCCGGTATATCTTCCCAGGTGTAAACCGCCTCCACGCCCGGCACTTTCATGGCCGCGGCCGTATCGATGCGCTCGATCAGGGCGTGGGCGTGCGGAGAGCGCAGGACTTTCACGATCAGGCAATCGTCCGGCGCCAGATCGTCGGTATAGACCGGCTGGCCCGTGACCAGCTGCATGGCGTCCTTTTTGCGGACGGCTTTGTTGACCGCGTGCAGGGGCTGAGCAATCTCTTTCTCATGGTGAGTCTGGGGGGCCGGATCAGAGGCTTTCCCGCTTCCCGCCGTTGTCTCTCCGGCACGCATTTTTCTCCAGTCCAGAAAATTCAGCATCCCCCGCAGCTGTCCCTCATATCCCGAACACCTGCAAAGGTTGCCGGCCAGATACTCCCGGATCTCCTCAACGGACGGATCCGCATGGTCCCGGAACAGCGCCAGCGCATTCATGATAAATCCCGGATTGCAGAAACCGCACTGTTCCGCCCCCTGATCCGCGATGAACGCGCCGAATTCTGCGGCTTCTTTCTGCAGGCCCTCCAGCGTCGTGACCTCCCGGCCATCCACGCGCGCCGCCAGCACGGAACACGAAAGGACCGGCTGCCCGTCCAGCCAGACCGTACACAAGCCGCAGCCGGAGGTCTCGCAGCCCCGTTTCACGCTGTAACAGCCGTGAGAACGGACCAGATCGATAAGAAGCAGGTCCGGCTCGATCTCCTGTGCTATCTTTTTGCCGTTTAATGCAAACTGTATCTTCATAATGCCTCCGTCAGAAAATGTCCGGCCGCCCGGGACGCCAGCGTTTTCACCAGCTGGGTGCGGTAAACGGCGCTCCCCCGCAGATTGGAACCGGTTGGGATCCTCTCCGCCGCATAAGCGCCGATCGCCTCCGCGCGTTCCTGCGCAGCCGGGATCCTGCGGTTCCCATTCCCGTCATCCGCCGCGTCCCCGCTCGCCGCCGCGCCCAGCCCTGACAGCAAACCGTCCCGGTCCTCCAACAGCACCGCTTTCTGCGGCCTCGCGCCAAAACACAGGCGCAGGCCGCCGTCCTCCGTCAGCGCCGCCCCGCAGGTCAGCACCGGGAAGTCCGTGTCCGTATTGCGGACCGACTGGTAATAGTATGTTTCTTTCTTCTTTCTCACGGCCACGCGTACCAGCACATCCCGGTCGTAGGGCATTTTCGCAAAATCCGCAATCGGGACCACGCCGCCCTTATACAGTTCCACCTGCGCGTCCAGCATCATAAAGACCGTCAGCACGTCCGAAAATCCGTACCGCCCGAACAGACTGCCGCCCACGGTAGCCCCGTTTCGAAACTGCACTCCTACAATATGCCGGAGCGCCTCTTTCAGGGCCCCGTCCGTATAGGAGTTCAGCCCCGGGTGAGTCTCCAGCTGCCGCAGCGTGACCATGCTGCCGATCACAAAAGCATCCTCCCGCTCTTCGATCGTATCCAGCCCCAGCCCCGACAGATCGATCGCGGTCTGTACCCGGCCCCGGCTCATTTTCAGCCACATCATGCCGCCGACGATCCGGTTGGATCTCTTCTGGTTCAGCTTCCACGCCTCTTCCAGACTCTCCGCTTTCCTGTATTCCCTGATCAAAATCATCCGTATGCTCCTCTTATTGCCGGATCGGGTCCCCCGCGCCGCGTTCCGATGGAGATCGTTTACACCGGCCTCCCATTGCCGCGGCACATTCCGTTCTATATGAAAAACGCCTCTTTGCGGGACAAGCTTCTTTCTGCCGGGAACATCCGCAGGCGTCTCGGGACCGCCGGACCATATTCTTTCCTATCTTACCATATTTCCCGCTGCAAATGAACAGGAATTTAACAAAATCCCCCGGATCCGCAGGTTTTCTCCGCACGGCGTGGTCTTCCGGGGATCCGCTCTCATTCGGCGTCGTCCGTCACATACTCTGCCGTAAATTCCGCATTGATCTCGGAGATCTCTTTTTTACCGTCGATATAATCGCGGTACATATCCCAGAGATCGATGCCGCAGTCCTCCAGGCCGTCGTCTGCCGGAAGCCAGGCCCTGACCAGCTCGATGCGTTCTTCTTTCGTCGTGTCCTTGATCTTTGTGCTTTTCATGATCGATCTTCCCTGCCTTTCTTTCCTTATCATAACATAAATAAAGCGATCTGTAAAAAGGAATGTTCCAAAGCGGGCCGCAGATCCCGCAGCGCATTTAAAATACGAAACAGCGCCGGCGATCCATTTAGATGGTTGACATATCCGGACGCAGCTGATAGAATGTCGTTGTTGTTTTAAAAATATAACGCTTGGGAGACTTCACTTATGAAAAAAACACTGGCAATCCTACTGTCAACGGCCATAATCCTGCTGAGCGGGTGCGACAGCGGAAACGCGCCGTCTGCTTCCACCGCTGCGGAAACCATCGCCGCGGCCGCTATATCGGAAACCGTCGGCCAACCCGAAACCACCGCAGAAGAAACCTCTGCCGCTGCAAAAGAAAGCCCGGCCGAAACGCCGGCGGAAGAAACGCTTCCGGCCGCTGTAACCTATCCTGTAACCGTTACCGATCAGCTTGGACGCGAGGTTGTCATCGAACAGGAACCGGAAAAACTGGTCAGCGGCTATTATATTTCCACCAGCCTGCTGATCGCGCTCGGACTGGAAGACAAACTGACGGGCATCGAGGCCAAGGCCAAAAGCCGCAGCATTTACCGGCTGAGCGCTCCCCAGATCCTCGATCTGCCCAGCGTTGGCACCGCCAAGGAGTTCGATCTGGAGGGCTGCGCCGCCCTGGAGCCGGATCTGATCGTACTTCCGGCAAAATTAAAAACCGTGATCCCCTCCCTGGAAGAGCTGGGACTGACGGTCATCGCCGTCAATCCGGAAAGCAAGGCGCTCCTGGAGGAGGCCGTGACGCTTTTGGGAACCGCTACCAATACGGCCGCACGCGCCGCAGAACTGCTGGCTTTCCATGACCGGCAGCTAAAGCCCCTTACAGAGGCCCTGTCCGGCATCGGCTCCGATCAGGCGCCCTCCGTATATCTGGCCAGCAACAGTTCTCTTCTGGCCGCGGCCGGTCCCGCCATGTACCAGAACAGCCTGATCGAACAGGCCGCCGGTACAAACGCGGCGTCGGAGATCACCGCGGACTACTGGGCGGATATTTCTTACGAACAGCTGCTGGCATGGGACCCGGAATATATCATTCTGGCTGCCGATGCGGAATATACGGTAGATTCCGTGCTTCAGGATGAAACTCTACGGGACTGCCGCGCGGTCGCAGCCGGAAACGTGTACCAGTTCCCAAACGCCATCGAAGCCTGGGACAGCCCGGTCCCCAGCAGTATCCTCGGAAGCATGTGGCTGGCCAGCGTCATTCACCCGGATATTTATCCGGCGGACGGCTGGAAACAGGCCGTGACAGAATATTACGAGACATTTTATGATTTCACACCGGATCTGGAGAATCTGTACAGTACGGCGGAATAAAAGCGGACGGCAGGGCCGGAAAATGTTCCGCCTGTTAAAAAGGAGCTGACCATGCGCAACCTCCAAAAACAAAACGCGGATCCGGACATATCTGCCGCCCGCAATCTGAAAAAGACGCAGGACCTCGTACTGTATATCTCCGCCGCCCTGCTCCTGGCCGCCTGCGCCGCTTCTCTCCTGGCGGGCAAATACCCGCTTTCCCTGAAGCGGATCCTTGCGGGCGACAATATGCAGGTGCGTGTCCTTTTGACGCTGCGGATCCCCCGCACGCTGATGGCTGTTCTGGGCGGATTCGCCCTCGGCGCGTCCGGCTATGTATTTCAGACCGTGTTCTGCAATCCGCTGGCCGCGCCGGATATGATCGGCGTTTCCTCCGGTGCCAGCGCCGGAGCTGCCTTTGCGATCCTTTTTCTCCCGGCAACCGCGTTCGCGGTCACATTGTCCGCGTTTGCGGGCGGGCTGCTGGCCGTGGGCACCGCTCTGGGACTGGCGTCCGCTTCCGGCGGCCTGAGCCTGCGCCGTCATTCTTCCGGAAACCATCGTTCATCCGGCAGCGCCGCCATCGTCCTCGCGGGCATCGCGGTCCACTCCCTGGCCCAAACCGTACTTATGATCCTGAAACTGACCGCCGACCCGGAGAAGCAGCTGGCCTCGATCGAATACTGGATCATGGGCAGCTTAAACGCGATCACTCTGAACCGGATCCCCTTTTACTGCATCGTTTGCGCCGCCGGACTCGCCGGTATTTTCCTGCTGCACCGTCAAATCCTGCTGCTGTCCGCAGACGATGCGGAAGCCCGGATGCTGGGCGTTCCCGTCGGGCCGATGCGCCTGCTGGTCCTCCTGCTGGCTACCCTTGTAGTCGCCTCCATTATCAGCGTCACCGGCGTGATCAGCTTCGTCGGGCTGCTGGCCCCGCATACCGCGCGTCTTCTGATGCGCGACAACCGTATGCACACGCTGACTCTGAGCGGCCTGCTGGGCGGCCTGCTGCTGACCGCCGCGGACATCCTGGCGCGCACCGCGGCCGCGTCCGAACTGCCGGTCAGCGTCTTCACTTCGCTGCTGGGCGCGCCGTTCCTGCTGTATCTGATCCTGGATGGAAACGGAGGTAACCGATCATGAAAAATCCGGACCTTTCTGAGCCTTGCCTGCAGGTATCCGCCCTCAACGCCGGTTATGGCCCGAGGCAGATCCTGGAAAACGTCTCGCTCTGCGTAGCCCGCGGCGAGATCACCGGTCTTCTGGGGCCCAACGGCTGCGGCAAAACGACGCTTCTGCGCGCGCTCTGCCACGAAATCCC
>CANQYH010000220.1 GCA_947628025.1 uncultured Lachnospiraceae bacterium
TGACGGTGCTGGTGACGGTTCTGGGAACGGCGCTGAATCTGCTCATGATGATCCTGACCGCGTTTCCGTTGTCCCGGCCGGAGGGAAGATTAAAGGGCCGCACTTTGTACGCATGGTATTTTTTCTTTACGATGCTGGTAAGCGGAGGCATGGTGCCGTCTTATGTTTTAAAGACGAGCCTGGGACTGCGCAATAATCTCCTGGTGCTTTTTGTGCCGTCTGCGCTGCCGGTGTTTTCTATGATCTTGATGATCAATTTCTTCCGCCAGGTGCCGATCGAGATGGAGGACTCGGCCAGGATCGACGGAGCCGGACCGTTGAAGACGCTGTTTTCTATCTATGTGCCCTTGTCGAAACCGTCGATGGCTTCGATGGCGCTGTTTGCCATGGTCCGTCATTGGAACGAATGGTTTACGGGCATGATCTATATGAAACCGAAGCTGCATCCGCTGCAGACCTATCTGCGGACGATCATTGTCCAGGAAGATTTCAGTCAGCTTCCGGTAGATGAGACGATGATGCTGGGAGCGGTTTCAGACTCGACTCTGCGGGCAGCGCAGATCATTATAGCGGTGCTTCCGATTTTGTGCATTTATCCGTTCCTGCAGAAATATTTCGTCAAAGGCGGTACGTTGGGAAGTGTGAAAGGATAAGGGGCTTTCCGTATGAACGGGGAGCGGGATGATCTATATGCCGGATCTGCCCGGCCGGAAAGAAAGTCTTTGCACGGCCGCGGTATGGCGGATCAGTAAGGGGGACATGACAGACATGATAGTGGAGACAAAAAATTTAAGTTTTTATATCAGTGAAACGGCGCAGAACGCGAGATTTATTTTGAATGAAAATCCCCGGGCGGCGAAAGAGGGGTCGGATTTTTGGAGACTGATTCTGGACGACGGGATGCGTACGGAGATTCCGGTATTTTCGGCGCGGCAGCAGGGGCGGGCGGAGGAAACAGAGAACGGTCTGCGGATCATATATCCGAAGCTGGTATCGGAATACGGCGACACATATCAGATCCATTTTGAAGTGCGGGTTACGGCGGAAGACGGGCTTTTAAGATTTGAGCCATATCTGGAAAATCTGGAAACGGGAGTCCGCGTCAACGAGTGCTTCTGCCCGCTGGCGGATTTCACACAGCTATATGGGGACAAGAAAAAGGATATTCTGTATATGCCTAACGGGCTGGGTACCCGTGTGCCCGATCCCTGGAAAGTGTTGGAGAAGATGACCGGCGAATACTATAATCATAATGAATATGAGATATTCTGGCATCTTCATTATCCGCGGGCGAGCATGAGCTGGCTGGGGATCGAGTCAGGGAAGAGGTTCCTTTACATGGCCCGGTATGATGAAAAGATGCGTCATTGCTTTCTCACGGTGCGCCAGCGGATCCACGCGGAACCGCTGAATCTGATGCTGGGGATCGACCATTTCCCGATGGCCCGTCCCGGCGAGGCGCTGCGTCTTCCGGCGAGCGTTGTAGGCGTGCTGGATGGGGACTGGAGAACGGCGGCGGATCGCTACCGGCTTTGGGCGGAGAAAACGTTTTATCGTGTCACGGAAAAAGCGCCGTGGGTAAGAGAGATGACCGGATGGCAGCGGGTGATCATGCGTTCTCAGTACGGCGAGGATTATTATAAGGCGGAAGATCTCCCAAGATTGTATGAGATTGGAGCCAGATACGGGATTCATACGCTGTTTCTGTTCGGCTGGTGGAAAGGCGGCATGGACAGGGAGTATCCTACTTATGAGGAACCGTATCCCGGGGCGTTTCAAGAATTGCGCGACAATATCCATAAAGTGCAGCAAATGGGCGGCCGCGTGATACTGGAGTGCAACGCGCATTTCATGGATCCGACGAATCCGTATTATAAAGAATTTGGCGAAGAGGTCCGTATTCTGGATATCAACGGCAATGAAGTCCGTCCGGCTTTTGGCTATCCGGGGCATGGGGAATACCGTTTCACTTATGGAAAGAAGCAGTTCCCGCTTTGCTGCTCCGGCTCTGCCCGATGGCGTGCCCAGCTTTTATCGGTGCTGCGTCAGATGCGTGAACTGGATCCGGACTGCTTGTTCGTGGACTGTTTCGGGGCCTGCCCTTATCAGCCCTGTTTCAACGAGCGTCACGAGCATGGCCCCCGCGTGGATGAGGAATGGGTTGGCCACCGGAAATTCTTTGATGAGGCGGCGGAGTACTGCCGTCAGGAGGGAAAAGCCCTGGCAGTCGAGATCGTGACGGACATTGCGGCCGCTTACACCCAGTTTATTCATGGCCTGATCAATGTGGATTTCCGGATTGACGGCAGCGCGTTCCCGCAGCTGTTCCGCTATACATTTCCGGAGGTTATTACGACGGACCGGGGGATCCGTCATGAGGAGGGAGATTTTGACCGGAGGCTGAAATGCGCTCTGGTAGCCGGCGTCCGGCTGGACGCGGAGCTTTATGTGTGCCGCGCCAGTCTGGACCGCAGCCCCAGGTATGCGGCCGCGGCGGCCTATTATACGTCGGTGCTGGAAAAATATAAGAAATTTATGCTGTTGGGCACTTATACGGTGATCGATAACAGCCCGCTTCCGTACTATGTCAGACGCGGGGAATATTTGGATCAGACGGGGGATCGGATACTGCGTATCCTCTACAACGCTTCGGATTCTCCGGTCACGGCCGGTGGCAGGGATCTCGGCGGCGACGAGATGGTCTTCGATCTGTTTGATAAGGAAGAATATCTGCGCAGGGTTTCGGAGATGGACGATTCGTGCCGTGAAGCGGAGGCGCCGGACCGGGTCATCCTGAACCAGGAGGCGGGCGTTTTGCCGCCGTCGGCGTCATAGAGGAAGAGCGCGGGAATGCTGCGGAGGAGTATGAGATGTTAGCGTGCGGAAAGGATGGTGATCCGGTGGCCTGGAACAGGATAGAGCTGGTTTCCGACGATTATACGGCCTGGATCCTGCCCGAAAGAGGCGGGAGCTGCGTGCGGTTAGCCCGCTATGGGGCGGAAGCGCTGCGAACGCCGGATAGTGAGGACAGTTACCGGCAGAATGAGTTTTTGTGGGGAACGCCGGTTTTGTTTTTTCCTAACCGGATATCGGGAGGCAGTTTTGAATTTGAGGGAAGAACGTACCGGCTGCCGGTGAATGAGAAGAAAACGGGCTGCTTTCTTCATGGAACGCTGCACCGGACAAAGTTCGAAGTGGTAGAACAGAGTGAAACGGAAGCGGTGCTTCGCTATGAGGCGACAGAGGAAAAACCGTATCTGACATTTCCCCATTGTTTTGCAGTTACGCTCCGGGGGAGTCTGTCGGCGGATGGTTTGCGCCAGCAGGCAGCGGTTGAAAATGCTTCCGCTTTCGATATGCCGGTGGCTCTGGCGTTTCATACCACGTTTCGCATCCCTTTTTCGGAGGGAAGCCGCCCGGAGCAGGTTTCTCTTACACTGGATACGCAGGAGGAGTATGGACGTGATATGGAAACGTTTCTGCCGGATGGACGCGCATGGAAAGAATATCCGGATAAGCGGCAGATGGAGCGGGGAGATCTTCTGCCGTCAGAGCATACGATCAGCCGTTTGTTCCGTATGGACGGGCGGCATGAAATGTGTCTGACCGACCTCCGGGCCCGGATAAGAGTCCGGTATAAGGCGGGCGAAGCCTACCATTATTGGATGGTATACAATGGCGGGCGGCAGGATCTTCTCTGCGTGGAGCCGCAGTCGTGGCTGTCCAATTGCCCGAATGCCCCGTTTCCCAGGGAGATATCCGGATTTGATTTTATTATGCCGGGAGAAAAAAGAGTCTATGAGACGTGGATGAGGATAGAACGTATCGTATAAAGTTGTTTTCGGCTCTGCCGCTGCCCCTGACGTATGGGGACAGATGGCAGGGCCGGTTTGTTTGATGAGAGGGACTGGCGTTTTACGGTGGTACATGAGGAATAATTTCTGGATCTTCCAGGGGAACGGAGAGGGGGCCGCCGGCGAAATTCCCCGCGGAATTAGCTGGACATAGGCGGTATTTCGGGCTATAATGAGAACGATGGTCGCCGCGCGGAGGCGAGGAGTACGGTGTGTGTCTTTCGATGAAGCGTGTTTGAAACATGTCTGTATGCGGGAAGAACCGGCGGCGGGGGGCCTGCATTTCCGGAAAGGATTTATTTGAATGGATATTATCAATGTTTTGCATGAAGAATTAAAGATCGGCCGCAGCCAGGCGGAGGCCGCCGTGAAACTGATCGACGAGGGAAATACGATCCCTTTTATAGCCCGTTACCGTAAGGAAGCGACCGGTTCCCTGGACGACGAGGTGCTGCGCAATCTGGACGAACGTCTCCGTTATCTGCGGAATCTGGAGGAGAAAAAGGAGCAGGTGATCTCTTCGATCCGCGACCAGGACAAGCTGACGCCGGAGCTGGAGCACCAGATCCAGGAGGCTATGACGCTGGTGGCGGTGGAGGACCTGTACCGCCCCTACCGGCCAAAGCGGCGGACCCGTGCGACGATCGCTCAGGAGAAAGGACTGGCTCCGCTGGCGGATCTGATCCTGCTTCAGAGGACCAAAGAGCCGCTGGAGGTTTCGGCGGCCGCATATATATCAGAAGAAAAGGGAGTGGCCACCGCAGAGGAGGCCATTGCCGGGGCGAAAGATATTCTGGCCGAGCGTATCTCGGACGAGGCCGGTTACCGGACTTACATCCGCAATACGACGATGAATCAGGGGCTGATCCATTCCGAGGCCAAGGATGAGACGGCGGAATCGGTCTACGAGATGTATTATCAGTATGAGGAGACCATCAAAAAGGCGGCCGGGCACCGGATCCTGGCTCTGAACCGGGGCGAGACGGAGAAAGTCCTGACGGTAAAGATCCTGGCCCCGGAGGAACAGATCCTGCGCTATCTGGAAAAGCAGGTGATCCTGCGGGAGAATCCCTACACGACGCTGGTCCTCAAAGAGGCCGTGGACGACAGCTACCACCGCCTGATCGCGCCGTCCATCGAGCGGGAGATCCGCAGCGCATTGACCGAGAAAGCGGAGGAGGGAGCCATCAAGATCTTTGGCAAAAACCTGGAACAGCTCCTGATGCAGCCGCCCATCGTCGGCCGGGTAGTGCTGGGCTGGGACCCGGCGTTCCGTACCGGCTGCAAGCTGGCCGTGGTGGACGCTACGGGCAAAGTCCTGGATACGGTGGTCATTTACCCGACGGCCCCGCAGAATAAGGTAGCGGAAGCGAAGCAGACGCTGAAAAAGCTGATTAAAAAATACGGGATCTCTCTGATCTCCGTCGGAAACGGCACCGCTTCCCGCGAGTCGGAGCAGGTGATCGTCGAGCTGCTGCGGGAGATTCCGGAGCGGGTGCAGTACGTGATCGTCAATGAAGCCGGAGCTTCCGTCTATTCTGCCAGCAAACTGGCGACGGAAGAATTCCCGAATTTCGACGTGGGGCAGAGGAGCGCCGCTTCCATCGCCCGCAGGCTGCAGGACCCGCTGGCGGAGCTGGTGAAGATCGATCCGCGCTCCATCGGCGTCGGGCAGTACCAGCACGATATGAATCAAAAGCGTTTAAGCGAGGCGCTGCAGGGGGTCGTGGAGGACTGCGT
>CANQYH010000221.1 GCA_947628025.1 uncultured Lachnospiraceae bacterium
CAATCGCTGCAGGCCGCATAAATTCAGCGTTTGCAGCGATTTTCTGCCTATATAACTGTTAAAAACCGGATTATATAGAGTTCTTCCCTTTCCGTCAATAGGAAATTCATTTATCAACTTATCCACAGGTTGTGGATAACTTGTGGAAACATATTTATCCACAACTATTTTTGCATTTTTGCTCAAAAAAAATTGAAAAAAAATGCTTTATAGTATAAAATAGTAGTAGATTGGGTGTATGTGCCCGGCGCGGTATTTCGATCTATACACGTTAGGAGAAACGCTATGCTAGAACAACTGAAAAACCGGTGGGAGGAGATCCTGCTTACGCTAAAAGAGGAATATGACGTCACAGAACCGTCCTTTAACACATGGCTGCTGCCGCTGAAGCCTTACGCGGTAGACAAAAATGTAGTCAGAATCCTGGTTCCAGATTCCAGTCCTCATTATATTGCGATCATAAAAAAAAGATATGAAAAGCAGCTTCAGGTGACGATCTCAGAGGTCATCGGTTTTTCGTGTACCATTGAATTGATCAGTGAAACGGACATTCAGGAAAAAAAGGTTCCGAACAAGCATCTGATCCAGACGCAGACGACGGAAGTAGCTCAAGCCGCTCTGCAGGGAGCGAACTTAAATCCCCGCTACACGTTTGAGACTTTCGTGGTCGGCGCCAATAATAGTCTGGCGCACGCGGCGTCTCTGGCAGTAGCAGAATCCCCCGGCGAGATCTACAATCCCCTGTTCATTTACGGAGGCGTGGGCCTGGGCAAAACGCACCTGATGCACTCCATTGCTCACTTTATACTGAAGAATAATCCGGATTCCAAGATCCTGTACGTCACATCGGAAAAGTTTACCAACGAACTGATCGACGCCATCCGGAATAAGAACAATATTTCCACCACGGAATTTCGTGAGAAATACAGGAACAACGACGTGCTGCTCATCGACGATATCCAGTTCATTATCGGAAAAGAGAGCACGCAGGAAGAATTTTTCCACACGTTCAACACCCTGTACGAGGCCAAAAAGCAGATCATCATCTCCTCGGACAAACCGCCGAAAGATTTTGAAACGCTGGAAGAGCGGCTGCGTTCCCGCTTCGAGTGGGGACTGACTGTGGATATCCAGCCGCCGGACTACGAGACCCGCATGGCGATCCTTCGTAAGAAAGAGGACATGGAGGGTTATAATATAGATAATGAAGTGATCAAATATATCGCCACCAACATCCGGTCCAACATCCGCGAACTGGAGGGGGCCCTGACGAAGATCGTCGCCCTTTCCAAGCTGGAAAAAAACAAAGAGATCGACATCGCGTTAGCGGAGGAAGCGTTAAAGGATATTATTTCGCCTAATACGGAACGAAAGATCACTTCAGAACTGATCATCCAGACGGTGGCGGACCATTTTGGCATCACGCCTCTGGATATCTCCTCTCAGAAACGCAATAAGGAAATCGCCTACCCCAGACAGATCGCCATGTATCTGTGTCAGAATATGACCAATGATTCTCTGCAGGTCATAGGCCGTTACCTGGGAGGCAGGGACCATACGACGATCATACACGGCAGAGATAAGATCGCCAGGGAGATCAAATCAGACGCTTCTGTGGCCAATACCATTGAAGTTCTGAAAAAGAAACTCAGTTCACAATGATATGTGGATAACTCGTCAAAAAACTGTGGATAAAGTTGATAACTTTATGACTCAGTTTGGACGGTGTGGAAAATCCGAAAGTTATCCCGGATGATACATCGCTTTTCCACTCCATGGTCGAGCCATTTATTTCAGTAAAAACAAGCGGTTTCTGGGTTTTGCACAAATTCACGCTCCCTACTAAGAGTACTTCTGAAATGAACTTAAATATATAATCTTATATCAACATCAAGCAGGAAAGGAAGTTATCAACTATTATGAAGCTTACATTTCAAAAAGATGATCTACAGAACGCGATCAATATCGTGTTAAAGGCCGTATCGTCCAAGACGACCATGCCGATCCTGGAGTGTATCTTGATCGACGCTGCGAACCAGCAGATCAAATTAACAGCAAACGATACAGAACTTGGCATTGAGACAAAAGTAAAGGGAACCATTGTCGAAGAGGGAAAGATTGCCCTGAACGCCAAGCTGTTTTCAGAAATCATACGTAAATTTTCCGGCGGCGATTCTTTGGTGATCATTGAGTCGGACGAACGGTTCAATACGGTGCTTTCCTGCGACAATTCCGTATTCCATATCCAGGGGCTGGACGGAGAAGAATTCTCCTATCTTCCCTATATTGAGAAAGAGAAGTATATCTGCATTTCTCAATTTTCTCTGCGCGAGGTCATTGGGCAGACGCTGTTTTCAATCTCGCCCAACGACAGCAATAAGATGATGACCGGCGAACTGTTTCAGGTACATGCAGATATGCTGAAAGTGGTTTCCTTGGACGGTCACCGTATGTCCATCCGAAATGTGAAATTAAAAGATTATTATGATGATTTAAAAGTCATCGTTCCTGGCAAGACTTTAAGCGAGATCAGTAAGATTCTGAGCGGCGATAATGAAAAGGAGGTTTTGGTATATTTCAGCAGGAACCATATTCTTTTCGAGTTCGACGATACGACGGTGGTGTCCCGGCTGATCGAGGGCGAATATTTCCGCATTGAGCAGATGCTTTCCAGCGATTATGGTACGAAAGTTAAGATCAATAAGAGAGAGTTTTTGGACTGCATCGACCGTGCCAGTATTCTGATCCGGGAAAATGATAAAAAACCGATTATTCTGAATATTTTAGATAATGTCATGCAAATTAAAATGAACTCCAGCTTCGGTACCATGAACGCGGAGGTATTGATCCAAAAAACAGGAAAGGATCTGATGATCGGGTTCAATCCGAAGTTCCTCATCGACGCTCTGCGCATCATCGACGACGAGGAAGTGAGCTTGTATATGATGAATCCCAAGTCTCCGTGCTTTATCAAGGATGACGATGAGAATTATATTTATCTGATCCTGCCTGTGAATTTTAACGCTGCGTCGATTTGATTTATTGGAAATAAGGCGTTTTTCATAATTGAAGCGCCGGTAAGAGGCATATGTATGGAGATCGTTAAATTGCGCGAGGAATACATCCGTCTGGGGCAGGCGCTGAAAGCGGCCGGACTGGTGGATAGCGGCGTGGACGCCAAATACGCGGTTCTGGACGGAAAAGTATTGGTCAACGGCCAAGTGGAATATCAGCGGGGAAAGAAGCTGAGAGCGGGAGATCTGGTGCAGTATGGCGGAGAAACCATCCGAATCGAGGCGTAGGCCATGAGGGTCGAATCCATAGAACTTCAAAATTACCGCAATTATGAACAGTTACATATGGATTTCAGTCCCGGTACCAATCTCCTTTACGGGGACAACGCCCAGGGAAAGACGAATGTCCTGGAGGCTGTCTATGTCTGCTGCACTGCCAGGTCGCACCGAGGGAGCAAGGACAGGGAGATCATCCGCTTTAACAGCGAGGAAGCGCATATTAAGCTGTATGTGCGGAAAAAGGATGTGCCTTACCGCATCGATATGCATTTAAAGAAGAATAAAGCGAAGGGTGCGGCGGTAAACGGCGTCCCGATCCGCAAAGCCAGCGAACTTTTTGGAATATTGAATGTGGTGTTCTTCTCGCCGGAGGATCTCAATATCATAAAGAATGGGCCGACAGAGAGGCGGCGATTTGTGGATATGGAACTCTGCCAGTTGAACCGTCTGTATGTCCATGAGCTGATCCAATATAATAAGGTCCTCCAGCAGCGGAATAAGCTTTTAAAAGAGTTGATATTTCATCCTGAATATGAGAATACCCTGGACGTATGGGATATGCAGCTTTTCCAATATGGGAAACAGGTGATCCGGTACCGCCAGGAGTTTATAGAACAATTAAATCGGATCATCTTCGATATTCATAAAAAACTGTCCGGAGGAAAAGAAAGTCTGGAAGTTTTGTATGAACCGAACGTAAAGACAGATCAGATGGAAGCGGCCATCCAGAAAAACAGAGAGCTGGATCTCAAACTGAAGACCACCACGGTGGGACCCCATCGGGACGATCTGAATTTTACGGTCAATGGAATCGATATCCGGAAGTTCGGTTCTCAGGGCCAGCAGCGGACGGCGGCTTTATCTCTGAAGCTGGCGGAGATCGAACTGGTAAAATATATAACGAAAGATTACCCTGTTCTTCTTTTGGACGACGTACTGTCAGAACTGGACGGCAGCCGCCAGGAACATCTTCTGGAGGGAATCGATCATGTTCAAACCATGATCACTTGTACCGGGCTGGAAGATTTTCTGAACTACAGATTTCGGATCGACAAAATTTTTAAAGTGGCAGAAGGCACGGTAACGAGCGAAAAGGAATAGGAGGCTATTGAAATGAGTGCTGAATACGGAGCAGATCAAATCCAGATCCTGGAGGGATTGGAAGCCGTCAGGAAGAGGCCCGGTATGTATATCGGGAGCACCTCGGCCAGGGGGCTTCATCATCTCGTCTATGAGATCGTGGATAATTCGGTTGACGAGGCGCTGGCCGGATTCTGTACGGAGATCGATGTTCAGATCAATGGAGATAATTCTGTTACTGTGATAGACAATGGACGCGGCATTCCGGTGGGGATCCAGAAAAAAGCAGGACTTCCCGCAGTGGAGGTCGTGTTTACGGTCCTGCACGCCGGCGGCAAATTCGGCGGCGGGGGATATAAGGTTTCGGGCGGACTTCACGGCGTGGGCGCTTCGGTGGTGAACGCTTTGTCGGAGTGGCTGGAGGTTACCATTTATCAGGATGGGAAAATGTACCATCAGCGCTATGAGCGCGGAAAAGTAGTGTCTCCGCTTCAGATCATTGGGGATTGCCCTGCAGAGAAGCACGGTACGAAAGTCGTATTTCTGCCGGACAAGGAAATTTTCGAGGAAACGGTTTTTGATTATGAGACGCTGAGGATCCGCCTGCAGGAAACGGCATTTTTAACAAAAGCCCTGAAGATCACTCTCAGGGATGACAGAGAAGAAAAGATCGAGAAAGTATTCCATTATGAGGGCGGCATCCAGGAGTTTGTCACGTATCTGAACAAAGGAAAAGCGCCTCTTTATGAAAAAGTGATCTACTGTGAGGGAACCAGGGAGAATGTCTACGTGGAAGTAGCCATGCAGCACAATGATTCCTACACGGAAAATATATATACATTTGTAAATAATATCAATACGCCGGAGGGCGGCACGCATCTGACCGGTTTTAAGAATGCGCTGACGAAAATATTCAATGATTACGCCAGAAAGAGCAAGCTGCTGAGGGACAGCGAACCGTCCTTGAGCGGCGAGGATATCCGCGAGGGCCTGACCGCCATTATCAGCGTGAAGATCGAGGAGCCGCAGTTTGAGGGGCAGACCAAGCAGAAATTGGGCAACAGCGAAGCCAGAGTCGCGGTGGATTCGGTGGTCAGCGAGCAGATGACATACTTTTTGGAGCAGAATCCCGTGGTCGCCAAGGCAATGTGCGAGAAATCCATACTGGCGCAGCGGGCCAGGGCGGCGGCGAGGAAAGCGAGAGAGC
>CANQYH010000222.1 GCA_947628025.1 uncultured Lachnospiraceae bacterium
GGGCCGTCGGAACAGCAGGCGACGGGGATCCCGAACTCCTGCAGCCGCTTCGTGACCCCGCCGAACGCCCCGGCCGTGCCCGGCGTCACTTTCGGGGAGCACATGCCCTCGCCGCGAACCAGGCAGCACAGATCCTCATCCGTAAGCTGGGACAGGAACCGCTCCATGCTCACGCGCCCGTCCTTCACATCGGACAGCTTATATCCCTGATCGCCCGTGCAGGGGACGCTCTCCGGCAGACGTTCTCTCCGTCTCGCGGAGGGTTCCACGGTTCGCGTGGGGACGTTTTCATAGACCGGCACATAGTCCGCTCCCCCGGCTGTTGGGACACTTTCGATCGCCGCAGGCTCCCCCGCCGCGGTCCCGTCTCCGGCAATACTTCCACATTCGCTTCCGTCTCCGGCCGCCCCGCCGGTTCTGAGCGCCGGTTTCATCCTCTTAAACTCTACGACCGGGGCCATGGCTTCCTCCGCGTACTCTAACGCCACGGTCTCCGCCACCCGGACCGCGGCTGCCGGTCTGGCGCTGCGGACGTCGGTCCCGATATAAAACAGGTACGTCCCCGCTTCCAGCACATAGGCGGAACGAAATCCCGTCACGCCTCCGTCGTCATAGGAGGCCAGGTCCCGCCACGCAAATTCCACAACCGCCCGCTCGGATTCGCCCGGCGCCAGCGTCCCGGTCTTTGCGAAGCCGCAGAGGGACCGGACCGGTTTCCCCAGCATCCCCTGGGGCGCCTGCACATAGACCTGCACCGTCTCCTTGCCGGAATATGCGCCGGTATTCGTCACGTTCACGCTGGCCCGCAGACGGCCGAACACATTGCCGGGCGTCAGCTCTTCCACGCGCGCGTCCTCCAGCGAAAAGCAGGTATAGGACAGGCCGAACCCGAACGGATAGAGGACCTTTTCACGCGCGAACGTTTCGAAATAACGGTAGCCCACGTAAATGTCCTCCGTGTAGAGATTGCGGCGGCTGTCCCCGTAATTTGCCGCCGAGGGGTAGTCGGAGATCTCCCGGGCAATGGTGTCCGCCAGCTTTCCCGACGGACTGACCGCGCCGCTTAACACGTCCAGCACGCCGTTTCCGCCCTCCTGGCCGCCCTGCCAGATATAAAGCACCGCGGACGGACGGCAGACCTCCGCCCATTTCATATCAATGATATTGCCCACATTCAAAAGCACCACGGTCCGCTCAAACGCACCGCAGACCAGCCGGAGCATCCGCTCTTCCTCTTCCGTCAGCAGATAGCTGCCCGCCTCGGCCCGGTTGTCCTGGTCCTCTCCGGCGGTCCTGCCGATCACGATCAGGGCCGTCTCCGATTCCTGCCGGGCCTCCCGCACCAGTTCCTCTGTCAGCGGCATCTCCTCCTGGAACCAGGGTTCTTTCGCCCATCCGCCGCCCTTGTCAAAGGGATGCGTTTTCAGCCATGACTCATAGGCCTCCGAGACCCGCCGGTTCAGCGCGAACCCGCCGCGCTCCAGCGCTTCCCGCACGCCGGTCACATAGGCCGCGTTTACGAGCCCGCCGGAACCGGTACCGCTCTTATAATAATTGTACTGGCTCCGCCCGAACAGCGCGATCCGCTCTCCCGCCGCCAGCGGAAGCACGCCCCCGTCGTTTCGCAGCATGACGACGCCCTCAGCCGCCGCCTGCCTGGCCTTTTTCGCGTATTCTTCCTTATTAAAGATATGGCTCATCATGTACCTCCTGATCTCACTTTTCCATATACGGCCCGCCTGCGCTTCCGCACCGGTCTGACCGGTTTGCCCCCGCTCTTTCCAGCCGTCCATTTCCCGTCCCGCCGTCTCCCGCTCTCCGCAGCCGCCCCCGTCTCCGGCCGGAACGCTCCGTTTCAGTCTTTCGTATAAGCGATGATATCGGCGATATCGCAGTCCAGCATCCCGCAGAGATCGTTCAGCGTCGTCAGCGTAATGCTCCGGTTATGCTTCAGATTGTCAAGCATCCCCCTGCTCATATGGTATTTCACGATCAGGTCGTACTGCGAGATCCCTTTTTCCTTTAAAGTCTTCCAAAACGGCTCGAATGTGATCATAGGCCCACCCCTTTAAACCTAGTTTATAGTTCGGAAATCATATTTGATATTGCCAAATATATGGGAATGTGGTATGATAGATTCAGGTTCTTTATCCGGCGCACAATCCAGGACCCGGCGCTTGTATTATCCGTCACGGAGAACTATAATAAAACCGTACGGCACAGCAGATCCGCCGGCTTATCACACAAACCGCAGCGCCGCACCAAAAGAAAAGGCGGCCCGTTATCCGGACGCCGCTTTTCCAAACCGTCATTCAGGAGGAATCGATCGTTATGCTGAACGTATCTCACGTAACCAAAAAATACGGCAAAGTCACCGCCTGCAGCGACGTCAGCTTTCATCTGCCGCCGGGCAGCGTGACCGTGCTCTTAGGCCCCAACGGCGCCGGCAAAAGCACCATCATGAAAGCGGTCACCGGCTTTTTGCGCTACGAGGGCGAAATCACCGTCGGCGGCTTTCCCAATAAAACCACGGACGCCCGGAGGATCTTAGGCTACATCCCGGAGATGCCGTCGCTCTATCCGAACCTGACCGTTTCTGAACATATGGAATTCCTGGCCAGGGCCTACCGTCTGTCCGGCTACAAGGAGCGGGCGGAGCAGCTCCTGGCGCAGTTTGAACTGACCGACAAAAAGAAAAAATTCGGGGACGAGCTGTCCAAGGGTATGCAGCAGAAGCTGAACATCTGCCTGGGACTTCTGCCGGAGCCGAAGATGCTTTTGCTGGACGAGCCCATGATCGGCCTGGATCCCCATGCGATCAAGGAGCTGAAAACGCTGATCGAGCAGATGCGCGGCGAGGGACGTACCATGCTGGTCAGCACCCACATCATCGACAGCATCGATATGCTCTGGGACCGCACCATCATCATGCAGAGCGGGACCATCCGCGCCGACGTGACCCGCGAGGAGCTGGAGCAGGACGGCCGGACGCTGGAGCAGCTTTTCTTCGACGTGACAGAGGGCGTGGAGCAGAAAGACATGACGCACCAAGAGGACGCAAAGGAGGGCTGACGCAATGAGACTCTTTTTCTACTATGCCGTCCATTCCTTTCTCAATCAGCTGAAAAAATTGTTCCACACCTGGGTGCTGGTCTTTATCCTGATCTGCGCGCTCTTCGGCGGCGCCATCGGCCTGTTCGCCGGCATGACCGCCGAACATTTGGAAGAACAGAACCCGGCGCAGGCCGAGACCCAGATCGCGGAAGAACCGGAGGAAACATTCTTTGAGGCTACGGGCATCGAACCGGAAGACGCGGTCGAACTGGCGGCCGGAGGGCTCATTCTCGCGCTGTTTTTGTTTATGGCTTTCGGCGCGGACAAAAACGGCAGCCGGATCTTTCTTCCCGCCGACGTCAATCTCCTGTTTGCCTCTCCCTTAAAGCCTCAGTCCGTTCTGATGTTCCGTCTAACGACCCAGCTGGGACTGAGCCTGCTTGCCACCGTCTATATGCTGATCCAGCTTCCGAACCTGACTCTGAACCTGGGACTCAGCGTCTGGGCCGCCGTGGCGGTCATCGCGATCTGGGGACTGACGGTCCTGTTCGCCACGCTGCTGCAGGTCCTTTTATATCTGCTGGCGTCCACCTATCCGGCGGTGAAGCGCTTCCTGCGCCCCGGCCTCTACGCGCTGATGGCCCTGACCGGCGCGGGATATCTGCTGACCCTCGTCCAAAGCGGGGCGGACGCTCTGACCGCGGCCGTCCGGTTCTTCAACGCGCCCCTCTCCCACCTGATCCCGATCTGGGGCTGGCTCAAGGGGTTCCTCGTGTTCGCGATAGAGGGAAACGCCGCGCTCGCGCTCCTCTGCCTCGCTGCGCTCCTTTTGGGCGGCCTGCTGCTGACCGCATTCATCTGGCATATCAAAGCGGATTTCTACGAGGACGCCATGGCCAGATCCGAGGAAACGGCGGAGCTTCTGGAACGGGCCCGCTCGGAAAAATCCGCCGGCATACTGGTCAAACGGACCAAAGACCGCAGCGAAAAGCTGACCCGGGACGGCCTGCGGCACGGGTTCGGGGCCAACGTATTTTTCTTCAAAGTCATGTATAACCGCTTCCGCTTCGCGCACCTGGGATTTTTTACGAAAACCGCCGAATTTTATACGGCGGCGGCCGTCGGAACCGCCGTGATCTGCCGCGTCTCCGATCACACGGGCAGCGCCGTCCCCGTGGCCCTGGCGCTGTCGGCCATTGCCTTTTACCGCGCCCTGGGCAATTCCCTGGAGCAGGACACCTCGATGGATTACTTCGTCCTGATCCCGGAAAATCTCCACGCAAAACTGTTCTGGTCCCTGATGGGCGGTACCGCAAACTGCCTGCTGGACGCCGTTCTGCCGCTGTTGATCGGGGCGCTGATCGCGGGCGCGAACCCGTTTTCGGCCCTGGTCTGGCTCCCGTTCATCGTTTCCGTCGATTTCTATTCCACGACGGTAGGCACTTTCATCGGCCTGTCCGTCCCTGTCAACGCCGGAAAGACGGTCAAACAGCTGGTGCAGGTTCTGTTCATCTATTTCGGCCTGCTGCCGGATATCGCTTTTATGAGCCTGGGCATCCTGTTCGACGCCATGGTTCCGGCCGTTTTGGGCTCCGCCGCCTTAAACATCGGACTGGGCTTTCTGCTCTTCGCGCTCTGCCCCCTGTTCCTTGAACCCGGCGACAAGGCCCCGAAGCAGACGGCGGTTTTCACAGGAGATCTCAAAGCTGTGCGGAAACAATTTTCCCGGCTGGGGCTGGGCGCTTTCACAATCCTCGCGTCCGCGTCCCTGCTGCAGCTGGCGTTCATCGGACTCACGAACCGGGCGTTTCCGGACGGAAATATGCCCTCCTGGCTCATCTGGTTCGTCACGTTCGCGCCCCTTTATCTGGCGGCGGTCCCGCTTGGCCTCTGGATCTTTCGCCGGGTCCCGGCCTCCCCTGTGCCCAAACGCGACCTGAAGCCCGGCCAGATCGCCACGGCTGTGTTCATCAGTATTTTCATGATGTACGCGGGGAACATCCTCGGTACCCTTGTGACCCTGCTTTTACAGAATGTGCTGGGAACCGCCCCGGTCAATCCGATCCAGTCCTACGCCGCGGACGACAGCCTGTGGATGAAGCTGTTGTTTCTGGTGATCCTCGCTCCCCTGATCGAGGAGTACATTTTCTACCGACAGCTCATGGCGTATAATATAGAGAAGAAGGTAGAACATCAACGCCGTCTCAACGATACCGATAATGCAGTAAATATCCGTTCGGTATACTCCCGTATAAAACTTCACGAAGAAGTCGAGGCCGATCAAAATGTTCGGCCCGACGGCCTTTCTAACGTCGGCAAGATACAGATTCAGTCTCTCGCGGTTTGCAAGGATTCCCACATAGCAAGCGATAAGCAGTATCCGTTTTGCCGACCACAGATAAACAAGCCGGAATCCGAAGCCGTCGGGAAAAAGGAAGAAGCCCACGATATACAGCCAGCAACACGCGTGAAAAAACTGCGTCCCGGTAATGGCTCCCGGGGACAGCCGCCATTC
>CANQYH010000223.1 GCA_947628025.1 uncultured Lachnospiraceae bacterium
CGGTTCCCCGGCAGTCCGGACATTTCTCACGGATGATCTGGCCGCTGCCATTGCAGTCCGGGCAGGTCGTCACATTCTGCATCGTGCCCAGCGGAGTGCGGCTGGTATATACGATCTTGCCCTTGCCGTGGCACTTGGAGCAGGTCTCTTTCGAGGTCCCTGCTTTCGCTCCCGTGCCGCGGCAGGACGGACATTCTTCCTTATAATTGATCTCGATCTCTTTCTCGCAGCCAAATACCGCTTCCTCGAACGTCAGGCGCACGCTGGTCTGGACGTTGGCCCCCCGTGAGGGTCCGTTATAGCGGGAACTCCGGCTGCTTCTTCCGCCGCCTCCGAACAAGTCGCCGAACAGATCGCCGAAGATATCGCCCATATCCGCGCCGTCGAACCCGCCGAAGCCGCCAAATCCGCCGTAACCTCCGTAACCGCCTCCCGCACCGTTGTCAAAGGCCGCATGGCCGAACTGGTCGTACTGCCTGCGCTTTTCCGGGTCGCTTAAGACCTGATACGCCTCGGAGACCTCCTTAAACTTCTCCTCCGCTTCCTTATCGCCCGGATTCGCGTCGGGATGGTATTTTTTGCCCAAGGTCCTGTAAGCCTTTTTCAGCGCCGCGTCGTCAGCGTCCTTGGGTACGCCCAGGACTTCGTAGTAATCTCTCTTGGTCTCTGCCATATTATCCTAATAACCTTTCCGCCCGTAACCTCTGCCAGTATGAACCGGCAGCGCAGGCTATATCTATAACCGCAGAAAAGTGTTGTATATTCTACAACACTTTCTGCTGTCTGACAGGTTATACATCCTGTATTATACTTCCCTGAAGTCTCCGTCGATCACGTCGTCATCCGGCCCGGAGGAGGAACCGCCCTGGTATCCGCCGCCCTGCGCGCCGCCCATATTGGAGCCTGCGCCGTTTCCGGCGCCCTGCTGCATGGACTCGTACATCTTTGTGAACAGAGCCTGCGCGCCGGTCATCAGCTTCTCCTTGGCCGCCTTGATATCGGCCACCTGCGCGTCGGTCATATTCTCTGCCGGGGCCCGGTTGATCGCCTCTTTCAAAGCGCTCAGATCCGCCTCGACCGTCGCCTTGTCGTTGGCCGCGATCTTGTCGCCGACCTCCTCCAAAGCTTTCTCCACCTGGAACACGATCGAATCCGCTTCGTTCCGGGTGTCAATGGCATCCTTGCGCTTCTTATCCTGCGCCTCGTACTCAGCGGCTTCCTTCACCGCTTTCTCGATATCGGAATCCGACATGTTGGAACCGGAAGTAATCGTGATGTGCTGCTCCTTGCCGGTGCCCAGATCTTTCGCCGATACGTTCACGATGCCGTTGGCGTCGATATCGAACGTCACCTCGATCTGCGGGACGCCTCTCCTTGCGGGCGGGATCCCATCCAGACGGAACTGGCCGAGGGTCTTGTTGTCGCGGGCGAACTGTCTCTCGCCCTGTACTACGTGGATATCCACCGCGCTCTGATTGTCCGCGGCCGTCGAGAACACCTGGCTCTTCTTGGTCGGGATCGTCGTATTGCGCTCGATCAGCCTGGTCGCTACGCCGCCCAGCGTCTCGATGGACAGAGACAGCGGAGTGACATCCAGCAGCAGGATATCTCCGGCTCCGGCGTCGCCTGCCAGTTTGCCACCTTGGATCGCCGCGCCGATCGCGACGCACTCGTCCGGGTTCAGGCTCTTGCTGGGCTCATGGCCGGTCAGCTGTTTCACTTTATCCTGTGCAGAGATCATACGGGTGGAACCGCCTACCAGCAGCACCTTGCCCAGCTCGGAGGCCGTGATGCCCGCGTCGCGCAGCGCGTTCTGCACCGGGATCGCCGTCCGCTCGATCAGGTCGTGGGTCAGCTCGTCGAATTTCGCCCTGGTCAGGTTCACATCCAGATGTTTCGGCCCGTCGCTGGTCGCGGTGATGAACGGCAGGTTGATATTGGTCGTCGTCGCGGTGGAAAGCTCTTTCTTCGCTTTCTCGGCCGCTTCTTTCAGTCTCTGCAGAGCCATCTTGTCTTTCGACAGATCCACGCCCTCCGCCTTGCGGAACTCGTCGATCAGCCACTGGGTCACGCGGTTGTCGAAATCGTCGCCGCCCAGATGGGTGTCGCCGTTGGTGGACAGCACCTCGATCACGCCGTCGCCGATCTCGATGATGGACACATCAAAGGTACCGCCGCCCAAATCGTACACCATGATCTTCTGCTCTTTCTCATTGTCCAGGCCGTAAGCCAGCGCCGCGGCCGTCGGCTCATTGATGATACGCTTTACTTCCAGACCGGCGATCTTGCCGGCGTCCTTGGTCGCCTGGCGCTGCGCGTCGTTGAAGTACGCCGGAACCGTGATTACGGCCTCCGTCACGTTCTCGCCCAGATAGCTCTCCGCGTCGGCTTTCAGCTTCTGCAGGATCATCGCGGAGATCTCCTGCGGCGTATAGCGCTTGCCGTCGATATCTACCTTATAATCCGTGCCCATATGTCTCTTGATCGAAGAAATGGTCTTGTCGGCGTTGGTTACGGCCTGACGCTTGGCAGGCTCGCCGATCAGACGCTCCCCGGTCTTCGTGAAAGCCACAATCGACGGAGTCGTCCTGACGCCCTCGGCGTTAGCGATCACGGTCGGCTTGCCGCCTTCCATTACCGCTACGCAGCTGTTTGTAGTTCCCAGATCGATACCTATAATCTTGCTCATGATTTTTCCCTCCTGTATTTATTTAAAATTGATTGTTTCCTTTATTTATGCTCTGCCAAGCCGGTCTCATGTCCCGTCCGGCAGTCCGCATCCTCTCAGTTCGCCACCTGCACCATGCTGTGACGGACCACGCTGTCGCGGTACATATAGCCTTTCTGGAGCTCCGCCGCTACCACGTTCTCTCCCAGGTTCTCATCCTCCACATGCATGACCGCATTGTGGAAATTGGGATCAAACGGCTGGCCCACGGCCTCGATGGGCTTCACGCCCGCGTCTTCCAGATTCTTTAAAAGCTGTTTATAGATCATCTCCATCCCGTCCGCGAAAGGCGTACCTTTCACTTCCTCCGGCATGGAGGACAGCCCGCGCTCAAAATTATCGATGACCGGCAGGATCCGCTCAACGATGTCTTTCGCCCCGATCTCAAACATGGCCGATTTCTCTTTCTCCGTCCGTTTCCGGAAATTATCGAATTCCGCCATGGTCCTGCGGAGCTGGTCCGTCAGTTCCTCGATCTTCAGATCTTTCGGATCTTTCTTTTCTTTCTTCCGCCCGAACACATGCCATTTGCCGTCGGAAGACTGCTGCGGTCCGCCGGCATCTGCTGCTTCTCCGTTTCCGCCCTCCGCAGCTTCCACTTCCTCTCCGGCGTTTTCCGGACCGGGACTCTCCGTCTCCGCATCCCCGCCGGAGTTCTCCGCGTCAGCCGCTTCTTTCGTCTCCGGAGCCGCTGCCCCGTCCGCGCTCTCCGAAGCGCCGGCAGCTTCCGTTTCTTTTATCTGTTCCTCATTCGCCTCGTAGGCCTCTTCGTGCTGCTCTCTCTCCACGGTTCATCTACCTTTCTTCTTTTTTAAAAGCGGCGTCCAGCTGCGTCATCACCGTCCGCAGGGTCTTTAAAACTTTCTCATAATCCATGCGTTTCGGCCCTATGATGCCAATCGTGCCCCGGATGCCCTCGCCTAATTCATAATTCGCCGTCACTACGCTGCAGTCCCGCATGGCCTGGACCTGAGACTCTTCTCCGATATACACCTGTATGCCGGTTTCCCCGGCCTCGTCGCCTCCCACCAGGTCTTTCAGCGTCTCCGTATGCTCCAGCGTACTCAGAAGCTCGCTGGCTTTCTGGTTGTCGCTCAGCTCCGGGTACTTGAAAATGTTGGTGGCGCCGCTGGTGTAGATCTGCAGATCCTCGGAATCCGCCCGTATGACCTCTGCCACCTGGTTAAGCACCAGATCCACGATCCCGGCGTGCTGCCCCGCCTGCTGCTTCATCCGGCTGATGACCTCCAGATTGATCTCCTCGATCGTCAGCCCGTTTAAATTGCTGTTCAGCAGGATGTTCATGTTCAGCAGTTCTTCGTCGCTCAGATGCTCCGTCGCCGGAACGATCGTGTTCTTGATCAGGTTCCCCTCCAGGACCGTGACGATCAGGAGCTTTTCCTCATCCACCCGGGACAGCTGCAAAAACTTCAGCTTGTTTTCATGGTAGCGGGGCCCGCTGATCATCGCCGCGTAATTCGTGTCGCGGGCCAAAAGCTTCGCCAGCTTCTTAAGCACCGATTCCAGGCGGTCCACTCTCTGAATCATCAGTTCCTGGATCTCCGCGACCTCGCTGTTTTTCTCCTGCAGGATCTGGTCCACGTAAAAACGGTATCCTTTATCGGAAGGGATCCGTCCCGCCGAGGTGTGGGGCTGTACGATATAGCCCATCTCCTCCAGATCGGACATCTCGTTGCGGATCGTGGCGGAACTCCATTTGGACTCCACATACTTGGAAATGGTTCTGGAACCCACCGGCTCTCCCGTATCCATGTAATTCTTGATGATCGCCTTTAATATGGTGATCTTCCGTTCATCCAATTCCACGTTCCGCATCTCCCTCCTGTTTATTGTTAGCACTCATTTGAATCGAGTGCTAATCTTTACGTTCTTACTATATTACGATATCCACTTTTTGTCAATACCCTTTTTAAAAAAATAACGCGGTAATTCGGGCGCCGTCCTCTTCCGCAGCCATTTGCCCCCTCTTTTTGGCGCATCTTTTTTTCTTTCCGGACGGTCGTTCATAAATCTCTTACGCTTTTATAAAAAGGCTTGACTTTTAACATTTTTGTAATATAATTGTAACTGAAGAAACAATATTTTTCATTTTTAAGAGGGCATATTCATTATGAAACGTCATTCTAACCATATATGGCTCGCCGCCTCCGCTGCTGTGGCCCTGGGGACTCTCTTTTGTTTCCCCGCCGCGGCCTCTGTGACCGGACGGCTGGAATGGGCCGACTCCGGGCAGATCGTCGGATGGGCCTGGAACGACGAGGACGACGGCGCGATCCTGGATGTCGATGTCACCGTCACCCCGGCGGATCCGGACATTCCTAGCCAGACCTGGACCGTCACCGCCGACGTGCTCTGCGGCGATGCCAGCGAAGAGGACGGATATGCCAGCCACGGCTTTGTCTGTCCCGTCGACTGGAATTTATTCGGGGATACTTCCTTTACGATCTCCGCCAGCGCTCATGACGGCGAGACATCCGCCGCGCGGCCGCGGGAGAACTCGAACGCCTGGCGCAGAAGCTTCGCCAGGACCTGGTCGCTGCACTGGCCCGCCACCAGGTCCACCGCCTGCACCAGCGGCAGGCCGGCTTTTAAGATGATGGAGAACTGCTGGCAGACGATGGCCAGAGACTTCGGGTCTACTTTCTTAAAGAGGGTGAAGTCCTTCGCGGGCTGGCGGACGCGGGTCTCCTT
>CANQYH010000224.1 GCA_947628025.1 uncultured Lachnospiraceae bacterium
CCGCCGCGAATTTCAGCGCCGAAAGCGCCGCGTCGTCCGGAATGAAATATGGCGTCTGCACGTAAATATGATGGCGGGCCCGGTAGAAAAGCTGCAGATAGTTGTTGCGGATCTGCCGGTTGCTGGCGTCGGGGCCGCTGGCGATGATCTGAAGCATCACCTTGCGCTCTGCCATCGCCTGGGCGATGAATGCGGAAATATCTGCGGCAGCCTGCTCCGGCAAATGCTCTTCCCTGCCGCCGTCCAGCGTCTGCGCCGCCGCGGCCTCTTTCGTCCGGCCGGTTCCCGCATCGTCTTTTCCGATTGCGGCCATGGCGCGAGAGCCTGTCTCCACGTCCGCCTCTATCCGTTTCATCGCCTCTTCCGCCGCTTCGATCTCCTGCTCTTCCATGCCGAAATATTTTCCATCCTTAAACAGGTTCTCATGGCTGGCGTAATTCCAGTCCAGGGCGAACCGGATCTGGAGGCTGTAAACGGCGCTTCCGCGGATCTTTAAATGGGTATCCCGCCAGTGGCCGAACTTCGGATCCTTAGAAATGTATTCGCGCCCGATATTGAAGCCGCCCACATATCCCACGTTCCCGTCGATGACCACGATCTTGCGGTGGTTCCGGTAATTCATGCGCAGCTGGAGGCGGCCCAGGACCGGCGGGAAAAACTCCGCGACCTTAATGCCGGAGGCTTTCAGGTCTTTCCACACTTTTCCGGGCATGAACCGGCCGCCCATCCCGTCGTAGAGCACCCGGACCTCCACGCCCTCTTTCGTCTTGCTCTTGAGGATCGGGATGATCGACTGAAAGACCTCGTCGTTCTTAATGATATAATATTGAATATGAATGTAACGGCGCGCTTTTTTCAGTTCCTCTCTCAGGTCCGCGAACTTCTGCTCTCCATCCGTGAAAATATCGACGGAATTGTCGATCGTAAGCACCGCGCCGGAAGTCTCCAAATTGTAGAGGACCAGCGACTCATAATCGCGCCACGGCGAATCCGAGAGCTGGTCGACCGCGCCCTGCAGCATTTTTTCCTGCCATTTGGCAGAATAGGACAGGCGGTCCTCCACCTCCTTGACGCGGAACATCTTGTTTTTCCGGTAATCCTGGCACAGCACCAGATACAGCAAAAAGCCGAAGATCGGCACAAAATAAAGCGCAAGCAGCCATGTCCACACGGCCTTGGGATCCCTGCGCTGAAAAAACACGATGACGACCGATAAGATCAGGTTAATATACAACAAATTGTCCATCAGCCAGCCCCAAACGGCTGCGATGGAATGAAACGCCAGTTCCATGCTCACGCTCCCTCCTCATGGCGGCTCCTGGCCCGCTTCATAAATGATAAACGCCTTTAAACGAACTGATTTTTCTCCGCGTCGTACGCGTATCCGATGGTCCGGACCGTTTCTTCGATCTCCCCCCGCTCCGCTCCGAACGCGCCGCACAGTTCCTCCAGCGACGGGTAGAAATCCCGAAGCTGCGTATTCAGAAAGCTCAAAAGTATCACCGGGTCTTTCGGCAGACGGCTCATGTCCGCGCCCCCTTTCATCAATATTCCAATTCCTCACTCTAATCATACCACAATTTCCGCATTTTGCAAACCGGAATGGCAGGCGGACAGCGCTTTTCCCGAAATATGCGGAAACGGCCGGCTCTCCCCAAAGCCGGCCGTTCCTA
The DNA here is from genome assembly GCA_947628025.1 of uncultured Lachnospiraceae bacterium. GTDB lineage: Bacteria > Bacillota > Clostridia > Lachnospirales > Lachnospiraceae > UBA3402. Next base: position 1,674 of record CANQYH010000224.1, read on the forward strand.
TTGGAGCAGCAGATGTTCTTCCCCGCCTGCCGGCAGATTCGCCGGACAGACGCCTTCCGTCTTTTCGTTCGCGGCCGTGTTTCCGTCCGGCCGCTTAATCATTCAAGTTTCTTCTATCGCATCCTCTTCTCCGTCCCCGTATCCCCGAAAACCCTTTCGCGGGATCGCCCGACCGGGCCGCGGACCCGTTTCTTCCCCGGCGGAGTCCGGGTCCGCGGCGATCGGCAGTTCTTTGAGAGAGGCAGAATGGCGGGATCGCCCGCCCTTATCCCCCGATTCACGCGGCGTCACTGTGGAGGGGTCGCGCCGCTTTCATCGTCGGGGGGAGGCGGGTTCAGTATGGCCGCAGTCTTTGCCGGCCAGGCGCGCGTCCCTGCGCAGCCACATTCCCCAAAAATGTCAGCCAGAGTATTTATGTGATCGGGGAATGTCCGCCGCCTGTGCGGCGGTCAATCTCCGCAGGGCCCTTTGCCCTTGACGTTCCGTTCGCCGTCCTCCGGTAAGCGGAACCTGTTCGGCGGGCGGCGCGGACCGTCTGGCCAACCGCACCCCGTGCATCCGGCCGGTTCGCTGTGCCGGACGCCGCCCGACCTGCCGGTCTCATCCAGAAACCGTCTCTGCAGCCGGATGTTCTGTTTCAGGCCCCGGAATCGTTTCCGCGGCCGATCTTCTTTTTCCGGCCCGATGCTATGAGTTTATCAAAAACAGAGCGGAGATTCCATGACTTTTCTCGTCAAGATCCTGTATTCTGTTTCGATGGCGCGCTTATTCCTCCCGGCCGACCTGGTTTTCAGAAAATTCCTTAATAATATTTGTATCCTGTTGCTGCCGCATGTACGCAGTTTCTTTCCGGTATTCCAGGGGAGAACGGCCGTAACGTGCTTTGAACGCCCGGCTCAAATGGGACGCGTCGAAAAATCCGGTCCGGTCCGCGATCTCCTGGATGCTGAATTCCCGGTCGTCCATAAGGCTGCGGGCGGCTTCCAGGCGCACTTTCTGCAGATAAACGCTGAATTTTTGACCGGTTTCTTTCTTAAACAGCGCCGACAGGTACGCGCGGCTCAGATGAACATGGGACGCCGCCTCGTCCAGCGTGATCTTCCGGCCGTAATTCTCCCGCACATACTGCATGGTCCGGCGCACGGCCAGCGTATACGACAGGCTCCGACTCTTTCTCCGCAGCAGCTCGTCCAGATACGCCGCCACTTTTAAAAGAGCACGCCCCATTTCCTCCAGATCGGAGGCCGTCCATCCCAGCCACAGCTCGATGCCGTCGATGTCTTTCCGTTCGTTCTCATCCAACGGATAGCGGCGCGCTTCTTTCAAGTAGGCGCTAAGGATCCGGTTGCCCAGCGCATGGACATAGGCCGGATGAAATGTGACCGCGCCTTTCACAGCGGTCAAAAATTCGTTCAGCCCGTCCAGCGCCTCCTCATAACGCTGCTCGTCCAACATCGTCACGATCCGTTCGGCGGCCAAATTGAGATTCCTGCGGCCCGGCTCCCGCCTTTCCGCAGCGGCGCTGATCACGAGCCGGCTGTAATGGACGCATCCCTGGATCCCGAAGAACCGCCGGTTCTCCCGTGCGGCGGACGCCTGACGGTACAGTTCGGCCAGATCCGCCGCGGCCATTCTGCCGTTTCCGCCGTCCTGTGTCCGCGCCGGGCCCCCATTCCTTAACGCTCCGCCGCTGGCTCCCACATACAAAGGTACGCCAAAATGCGCCTGCAGGATCGACTGCAGACAAGTCAGATCATCCATTATCCGGATCTCATTGTTCTGATTGTAGATCATGGAAAATTCCTGTGAACCACACGAGAAACAGTCGCCTCTCCGGCCCTCCTGCTCCAGATACAGATATAAGAACTCCATCACGGTATCCCGCGGGACTTCTTTCCCAAAATAGAAATTCGCGAACACCAGCCGCCGCAGGTCCACGCCGCGCTCCGCCGCGTACCGCGCAAGCACGGCTTCCTCTCCGCTTCCCTCCGCCAGGCGCTTCAGATGCTGCTCCAGCTCTTTCTGCTTTTCGAAGCCGGCGGCTCCCGGTCCCAAGCCATGCTTTCCGTTCCTGTCCTCCGGCCTTTTCCGGAGCCATTCCCCGGCCTCCTCCAGGATACGGCGCAGGCTTTCCCCGGTCAGCTCCGATTTTAGGACGAAATCATGGGCTCCCAGCCGCAGTGCCTGCCGGACATGGTCGAAGCGGCCGCTCCCGCCGAAGATCACCTTATATAGTTCCGATCCGCCGGCTCGGAGACGCTCCAACAATTCCAAACCGTCCATCACGGGCATCTGAACGTCGGCCAGCAGCACGTCCGCACCGCGGGCCTGAATATATTCCAGCGCCTGGGAACCGTCCGCGAATACTCCGTCGATCTCCCAGTCCGTCTCCAGTTCCTCGATCTTGTTCTTTAGCCACTGTCTGGTGATCGCGTCATGCTCCGCGATCACGATCCTCTTGCGCTTGTCCCTGGTTTTCGTCATTTTGCCTCCCTGTCGCTGTCATTCGTCGTTTACTTAACCAGCCCTGCTATCGTGAAACTGTTTTCTCCCTGGAAATGCAGCCTCCGGGAAACGCTGCTCCGCCTCCCGGCCGGTGCTGTCATGATACCTTCCTTTCATTTTCCTTAATCTGCCGTATGATCGCCAAACGGCGCTTTACTTGCAGAGCGCGAGATACCGGTTTTGCTCGCCGCTTCTCCGCTGCTGTCACGTTCTCCTCGCAGGACGCAAAGCCCCAGTTTCGCTCGCCGTTTCTCGACCGCTGTCACGTTCTTTCATCCGACCAGCTGTACCAGCGCGAAACGATTTTCTCCCGCCCAAAACCAAACTTTTCAAATAATGCAAGCGCAGGGCTGTTTACAGATGGCACAGCGAGCCGCAGCCGTTTACATCCACGCCCGGCTGCGATCCTCTCCGCCGCTGCGAGAGCTGCCAGAGCCAGACCTTTCCGCCGGTCGTTCTCCGCGATGCCGATCCTTTCTACCTCCAGACTGTCCCCGCAGACTGCCAGCTGCAAGATCCCCGCGTTTCTCCCATCCGCCCGCAGAAAGAAAAGTTCTTTCACACCGCCGGAGATCTGCTCTGCCGTTTCCGCGTCCGTCACGGACACAAAGCCGGGAACGGAACGGAAGATCTCATTCGCCAGCGCAGAAAACGCGAAAACGTCCGCGTCTGTGACCGGAGTCAGCCGCAGGTCCGCCGGAACCGCCGCGAAACATTTTCCATCTGCCGGAACTGCTGCGGAACTATTTCCGCTTATCAGAGCCGCCGCGGGACTTTTTCCATTCACCAAAACTGCCTCGGATCCATTTCCATCCGCCGGCACACCCCCCGCCCCCGCAGCGCCGATCGTTTTCTCCATCGCAATCACGTCGCAGGCATGATGGAACGTATAATAGCCGTAGGCTTTTCCCTCCACGATACGGCCCTCCGGACATTCCTCTTTTCTCCCGCCCTCCAGGTCGCAGACAAAGACCTGTCGCGCCCCATTGCGCATGGACTGATGCGTGAGCCGCAAAAGCAAACGGTCGAAGTCCCGCTCCGCGCAGCGCCGTATGATCAGATACGCCTTCCCTTTCTCCGGGATCTCCCGCTGGATCAGCTCATAGGACCAGTCCTTATTTTCAGCAGCGATCCGGTCGCGCAGCTTCTTCTCGTATTCCATACTCACCAGCGTCAGCCCCTTAGCGGGAGCCGTCGGCCCTGCCGCGCGGCGGTCCCTGGCGTCCAGGATCTCTTCCACATGC
>CANQYH010000225.1 GCA_947628025.1 uncultured Lachnospiraceae bacterium
TCCGGACGCTTCCTAATTTTAAGAAATATCTGGAGGGCGGCTGCGCTGTCGAGGGAGTCGAGTCGGTGTACCCGACCAATACCTATCCCTGCCACGCGACCATGACGACAGGGGTTTATCCGGACCGGCACGGCGTCGTCGGCAATTTCCATCTGACGCCGGGCAGGTGGCCGAGCCTTTGGATGTGGGAGTATGAGAATGTAAAGTGGAAAGAGGACATTTTCCGGGCGGCCAAGGCGGCGGGCTATACGACGGCCGCGGTTTTCTGGCCTATGACGGGCGGACATCCGCAGATCGACTGTCTGATCGATGAGTTCTGGCCTCAGACTCCGGAGGAGGATGCGGAGTATCTGGAGTGTTACCGGAGGCTGGGTTCCAATGAGCAGATGCTTTCGATCATTGAAAAGAATATGGACCTGAAAGCGATCAAGAGCCATCCGTTCCGGGACCATTTCGCGGTTCTCTGCGCCGCCGACGTGATCCGCCGCTGCCGTCCCGACGTGCTGTTCGTGCACCCGGCCAATATCGACGGGGCCCGGCACGGGACCGGCGTGTTCAGCGGCGCGGTGCGGGCGGCGGTGGAGGAGACGGACCGGTGGCTGGGAGAGTTGATGCAGGCGGTGGAGGAGATCGGAGAGCTTGCGAACACGAATCTGGTCCTGGTCAGCGATCATGGACAGATGGAGAGCAAGCGGGTCATCAATCCCAACGTGCTGCTGGCGGACCATGGGCTTTTGCGGGTCGCGGAGGACGGCAGCCTCGCGGACTGGGACGCCTGGTGCCAGGGAGGCGGTATGTCGGGCTTGATCTACCTGAAAGATCCGTCGGACCGGGCGCTTTACGAGCGGGTATGGACGCTTCTGAAAGAGCTGGCTGCGGAAGGAATCTACGGTTTTACCCAGGTGTTTACGGAGCGGGAGGCTGCCGAACGGTACCATCTGGCCGGTGATTTCTCTTTTGTGATCGAATCGGACGGCTATACCGGTTTTTGGGAGAATTACCGGCGGCCGCTGGTGACGAATTTTGACGCGTCCGATTACCGGATGGGCCGCGCGACCCACGGCTACCTGCCGTTTAAGGGGCCGCAGCCTGTGTTCCTGGCGAAAGGCCCGGATCTTAAGGAGCATGTAACGCTGGAAAAGGGCCGCCTGATCGATGAGGCGCCGACCTACGCGAGGCTTCTGGGCACAGAACTGCCTCATGCCGACGGCCGTGCGATGGAGGAGCTTTTGCGGTAAGGACTGTGAAATACGAACAAATACCATGCCTGCACCCCGAATGCTTGCGGCCGGAAGACGGATGCCGGCCACGCGGGGTGCGGGCATGAGGAGAAAGTTTGCTAAAACGTATCGGATCCATTTTATTCTGTAATCCTCGCTTTACTGGTTTTCTTTCCGCCATAGATCCATTCCCGCCGGGCAGCCGGGGAAGACTGGATCTGAAAAGGAGATAATAAGTATGAAGTTTCTCATTTCCGCCATACCCCTCGATCCCCTGCAAATCCGCCGGGGAAAGACCGGATCTGAATCAAAACTGAGGTCGGCAAGTTACCCGGCCCTCCCAAAAAAGCATTTCATAAAATTTCCATAAAGTCCTTGCAATTTCCCTCATCCAATAGTATACTTGCAAACGGTTAATTACCTAACTATCAGTCATCTAAGCATTTTGCGGCAAAAACGATGCCTTCGTACAGAACTTTTGAACTTTTGCGCAGCGTTATGAGCATTTGAGCATGCCTCCGTACGGAACCCTTGCGCAGCGTTATGAGCATTGGAGTGCGCCTCCGTACAGGACCCTTGCGCGGAGTTTGAAGCATTTTCAAGCGCCGGGAGCCGTCCGGTATCGTTTTTCCAGAGACCAATGCGGAGATGAACTGACAGGCAAAACATACAGGGAGGTGAAACCATTCGTGAACAGCTGCAGAAAACCGTGGCACAGCACGCCGGAGGGACTTCTGCTGGACAAATACATGCAGACGAACCGCAGGCACAGATGCGTACTGGAAAGGCGTCTGAATTCCACGGGAGTATACCGGAGCCAGCACCGGATCCTCATGTGCATATCCGATCATCCGAACATTTCCCAGAAAGAACTGGCCAGGATGAACGACGTCACGTCGGCGACGATCGCGGTGACGCTGAAAAAACTGGAAAAGGGCGGTTACATCAGCCGGACGGTGGATGAGAAAGACAACCGCTTCAACCAGATCTCTGTGACCGAGAAAGGGCGGCAGGTGGTGAAAGACAGCCGCCGGATTTTCGCGGAAGTGGAGACGGCGATGTTTGCCGGATTTTCGGAAGAGGATTTTGCAGTGATGGGAAAGCTTTTCGACCGGGTCATGGAGAACCTGGATCATTATCTTGAAAGAGAGGATGCAAAACATTGAAACGCTACAAAAAATATATCATGCCGTATCTGTCGGCGTTCATCCTGTCGCCGGTACTGATGCTCTCGGAGGTGGTGGGCGAGATCGCTCTGCCCAAGCTTATGTCCCTGATCATCAACAACGGCATCGTCAATCGCGATATACCGTATATCATCGAGATCGGGGCGCTGATGATCCTGATGGCCCTGGTCATGATCATCGGGGGCGTAGGAGGCGCGTATTTTTCTTCCAAGGCTTCCATCTGCTTCACCAGCGATCTGCGGCGGGATCTGTTCGCCAAGGTCCAGGAATTTTCCTTTAACAATATCGACCAGTTCAGCACCGGTTCCCTGGTGACCAGGCTGACCAACGACCTGCAGCAGATCCAGATGGTGGTCATGATGTGCCTGCGGATGGCGTTCCGGTCGCCCGGCATGTTCGTGGGGGCGCTGATCATGGCCCTGACCATGAACGCCAGGCTGGCGATCATCGTGCTGATCGTGATCCCGCTTCTGGGCGGAGCGATCGCGTTTCTGATGATCACGGCCTACCCGCTGTTCGGCGTCATGCAGCAGAAGATCGACCGCTTAAACTCCGGAATCCAGGAGGCGCTGACCAACGTGCGCGTCGTGAAATCGTTCGTGCGGGAGGATTTTGAAAATAAGAAATTCTTCGATATGAACCGGGATTTGAAAGAGCACAGCTTAAAGGCCATGAACATCGTGATCATCACGATGCCGGTCATGACGCTGGCCATGAATATCACGACGCTGCTGGTGGTATGGTTCGGCGGCAACCAGATCATTGTCGGCCATATGGCGGTGGGCGATCTGACCGCGTTCACGACTTACATCGTACAGATTTTATCGTCCCTGATGATGCTTTCCATGATCTTCTTAAACGGCGCCCGCGCCATGGCTTCCGTGAAGCGTGTCAACGAGGTAATGGACGCGCAGATCGATCTGACGGACGAGAATGCGTCGAAGAAAGATCTTGAGGTGAAGAAAGGCCGCGTGGAATTTAAGGACGTCAGCTTCAGCTACAGCGCCGACGCCAGCGAGAAAGTCCTGGAGCATATCAGCTTCACGGCGGAGCCGGGCGAGATCATCGGCATCATCGGCACCACCGGCAGCGGCAAGACCACGCTGGTGCAGCTGATCCCCAGGCTCTATGACGTGACCGAGGGACAGGTGCTGGTGGACGGCGTGGATGTGCGGGATTATTCGCTCAGGCACCTGCGCAACGGCGTCGCCATGGTGCTGCAGAAAAACGAGCTGTTCTCCGGCACCGTGGAGGAAAACCTCCGCTGGGGCGACGAGGGAGCGTCCATGGAGGAGATCCGGCAGATGGCGGAAAGCGCGCAGGCGGACGAATTTGTCATGGGCTTTGCGGACGGCTACAACACGGAGATCGAGCAGGGCGGCACCAATGTGTCCGGCGGCCAGAAGCAGCGTCTCTGCATTGCCAGGGCCCTGCTGAAGCGGCCGAAGATCCTGATCCTGGACGACAGCACCAGCGCCGTGGATACCGCTACCGAGGCCAAGATCCGCGAAGCGTTCCGCACCAGTCTGAAAGATACGACAAAGATCATCATCGCCCAGCGGATCGGTTCCGTGGAGGGGGCCGACAAGATCCTGGTGATGGACGACGGAAAGATCATCGGCATGGGCAGTCACGAGGAACTTCTGAAGTCCTGCGAGGCCTACCAGGAGATCTATTATTCACAGAGAGACCGTGAAAGGCAGGTGAGCGCGTAATGGATAAGGCAGAAAGAGTCGCCAGCTTAAAGCGCAGATATAGGAAAAATACGGCCAATTTAAGCGGCCCCGGCATGAGAGGACCCGGTCCGGGCGGCCCTGGCCGGAGAGCGCAGCAGAACGTTCAGAAAGGCCAGGTGAAAGACGGCGGCAAGACCATCCGCCGGATCTTCGGCTATCTGGGCGAGGATAAGCCGAAGATGCTGATTGCGTTCGCCTGCGTGCTGGTCAGCACCGTGACCAATCTGGCGGGCTCCTACATGCTTCGCCCGATCATCAATACGTACATCGCTCCCGTGGACGGCAGCCGCGGCGACCCGGCGGGGCTTCTGCGGGCGCTGCTTCTGATGGCCTGCATCTATCTGGCGGGCATTGCGGCCAATTATCTGCAGGCCAAAACGATGCTGAACATTGCGCAGAACGCGCTGCAGAGGCTCCGCGACGACCTGTTTAAGAAAATGCAGGGCCTGCCGGTGCGTTTCTACGACAATAATAACAACGGCGACCTGATGAGCCGCTTCACCAACGACGTGGATACCCTGGGACAGATGCTTTCCAATACGCTGGTCCAACTGTTTTCCGGTGCGCTCAGCATCGTCGGCACCCTGGCGCTGATGATCTACACCAATATCTGGCTGACGCTGGTGACGCTGGTGATGATGCCGCTGTTTCTGCGGGCCGGCAGCGCGGTGGCCATGCGGAGCCGGAAGTATTTCAAGGCCCTCCAGGAGTCCCTGGGCGCGGTCAACGGCTACGTCGAGGAGACGGTCAGCGGCCAGAAGGTGGTCAAGGTCTTCTGCCACGAGGACATTGCCAAGGAAGAGTTTAATATCCTGAACGACGATCTGCGGGAAAACCAGATCAAAGCCCAGTTCTTCGGCGGCCTGATGGGGCCGGTCATGAACTGCTTAAGCCAGGTGAATTACTCCCTGACGGCGGCCATCGGCGGCATCCTCTGCGTGACCCGGGGCTTCGATATCGGCGGACTGACCGTATTCCTGAACTATTCCCGGCAGTTCTCCCGGCCCATCAATGAGATCTCCATGCAGGTGAGCCAGGTGTTCTCGGCTCTGGCCGGCGCGGAGCGCGTCTTTGCGGTCATGGATGAGACGCCGGAGCCTGCGGACGACGCGGATGCGGTCGAGCTTACGCCCATGCAGGGCCATGTGATCCTGGACCATGTATATTTCGGCTACAACCCGGATAAGACGATCCTCAAAGACATCAGCCTCTACGCGAAGCCGGGGCAGAAGATCGCGTTTGTCGG
>CANQYH010000226.1 GCA_947628025.1 uncultured Lachnospiraceae bacterium
GGCGATCTCGTCGGCGGTCAGGCAGAACGGGGGCGTGCGGTTCCGGGAGATCGCCGTGATCACCGGGGACCTGCCCGGGTACCGTCACGAGATCGCCGGCCGGTTCCGGGCGGAGGACATCCCGTTTTTTATGGACAACAAAAAGAGCATCCTGGAAAACGCCATGGTGGAATTTATCCGCTCCGCGCTGGAGGCCGTGCGCAGGGATTTCGACTACGAGAGCATGTTCCGGTTCTTAAAGACCGGCCTGGTGAGCGCGGACCGGCAGGGGCTGGACCGGCTGGAGAATTACTGCGTGGCTCTGGGGATCCGCGGCTTTAAGCGCTGGGATTCGGAATGGGAGGCCGTGTACCGCGGCGGAAAGGATCTGAACCTCGACGAGCTGAACGCGCTGCGCCGCCGGGTCCTGGCTCCGCTGGCAGAACTCCGGCAGGCCATGCGGCGGGAGGACCGGACGGTGGCCTCCATGAACGAGGCGGTTCTGGCCTGCATGGAGACCTGCGGGGTGGAAGAGAAGCTGGAGGCGTACCGGGCGTATTTTGAGGAAACGGGCCAGTACAGCCTGGCGAAAGAATACGAACAGGTCTTCGGCCGGGTGATGGAGCTGTTTGAGCGGCTGGGAGCGCTCTTGGGAGAAGAGAAAGTCAGTCTGAAAGAATATGAGGAGATCCTGGACGCCGGCTTCGGCGAGATCCAGGTAGGCGTGATTCCGGCTACCGTTGACCGGGTCGTGGTCGGAGACATCACCAGGACGCGGCTGGACGAGATCCGGGTGCTGTTCTTCCTCGGCGTCAACGAGGGGATCGTGCCGGTCAGGAAAGATTCCCGGGGACTTTTGACGGATATGGACCGGGAGGCGTTCAAGCGTCTGCATCTGGAGCTGGCGCCCACGTCCAGGGAGGACAGCCTCACGCAGAGATATTATCTGTACCTGATGCTGACGAAACCGTCGGAGCGGCTGGTGCTGTCCTACTCGCTGTCCGATGCGTCGGGCAAGGGCCGGAGACCCTCCAGCCTGATCGGGGAGATGAAGCGGATGTTCCCGCGTCTTAGGATCCGGGAAACGGGCGGCGCGGACGTAGAGCCGGTTTCTGTCACGGAGGGCAGGGAGGAACTGATCAGCGGCCTGCGCGGGTATGTGTCAGGCAGCGGGGCGGCGGATGAGAAGTTCCTGCGGCTGTACCGGTGGTTCCTGGCCAGGCCTGAGTATGCCGGGATGGTGGAGCGGCTGACGGATGCCGCGTTCTATTCCTACGAGGAAAAAGGTATCGGCAGGGCGGCGGCCCGGGCGCTCTACGGTCCGGTGCTGGAGGGCAGCGTGACCCGTCTGGAACGGTACGCGGCCTGCGCTTACGCCCATTTTTTGAGCTACGGACTGGAGCTGGCGGAGCGGCAGGAGTATCAGATCGCGGCCGCCGATCTGGGAAATCTGTTCCACAGCAGCATCGATCTCTGCTTTAAGGAGATGGAGGCCAGGGGGATCCGGGCGTCGGAGCTGGATCCGCAGCAGCGCAGGGATCTGGTCCGCGAATGTGTCGGCCGGGTGACGTCAGAATACGGGAACACGATCCTGGGCAGCTCGGCCAGGAACCGGTATATGGCCCAGCGGATCGAGCGGATGACGGACCGGACCATCTGGGCGCTGGCCGAGCAGCTGAAAAAGGGCGATTTCGAACCGGCGGGATTTGAAGTGTCTTTCTCCGCGGCGGACGATCTGCAGGCCATGCGGATCCGGCTCTCGGAGGAGGAGGAACTGCGGCTTCGGGGGCGCATCGACCGTCTGGATCTGTGCGAGGACGGGCAGCGGGTCTATGTCAAGATCATCGACTATAAATCGGGCGGCACGCAGTTCGATCTGGCCGCGGTCTATTACGGCCTGCAGCTGCAGCTGGTGGTCTATATGGACGCGGTCATGGAGCTGACGGCCAGGAGCCATCCGCACAGCGAGGTGGCGCCGGCCGGAATCTTTTATTACCACATCCGGGATCCGTTCGTGGACCGGGAGCCGGATATGACGGCGGAAAACATAGAGACGGAGATCCTGCGGCAGCTTCGGATGGACGGCCTGGTCAACAGCGACCTGGAGGTCATCGAACATCTGGACCGCCAGATCCAGTCCAAGTCGGACGTGATCCCCGTGGCGGTCAAGGACGGGCTTTTGCAGGAGAGATATTCTTCCGTCGCCAGTGGGCGGCGCTTCGAGCTTCTGCGCCGGTACGTGCGGGAACAGATGAAAAAGGACGGCCGGGAGATATTAAGCGGCCGGATCGGGGCCAGGCCTCATAAAAAGGGAGGCCAGACGGCCTGCGATTACTGCCCGTACCATGGCGTCTGCGGCTTCGATACGCGGATCTCCGGGTACCGTTACCGCCATTTCCCGTCGATTGAGCCGGAGCAGGTGTGGGAAGCCATGGAAGGAGGGGAGCCGGATGGAATGGACCGATAAGCAAAAGCAGGTGATCGAGACGCGAGGCTGCAATCTCCTGGTGTCGGCGGCGGCTGGCAGCGGCAAGACCGCGGTGCTGGTGGAGCGGATCCTGCGGCTGATCAGCGAGGGGGAGGCTCCCCTGGACATCGACCGGCTGCTGGTCATGACCTTTACCAACGCGGCGGCGGCGGAGATGCGGGAGCGGATCACGCTGGCCATCGAGCGGAGGCTGGAAACAGACCCTGAGAACGCGCATCTGCAGACCCAGGCGGCGCTGGCCCCCCACGCGCAGATCACCACCATCGACAGCTTCTGCCTGAGCCTGATCCGCGATCATTTTAATCTGCTGGAGATCGACCCGGCGTTCCGCATCGGGGACGAGGGAGAACTGCTTCTTCTGCGGGCCGACGTGATGGAGCGGATGCTGGAGGAATACTATGAAGCGGCGGATCCGGCGTTTGCCCGGTTCGTGGATACTTACGCCTCGGGAAAATCCGACGGCGGGATCGAGGATCATATCACGCAGGTCTATACCTTTGCCCAGAGCAATCCGTTCCCGGAGGAATGGTTTTCGGACTGCCGGGAGGAGCTGGAGCGGATGGCGGAGGGAGACCTGGAACGGACCCGGTGGATGGAGTTTCTGATGACCGACGCGAAAAACCGTCTGCGGGAGATGGCCGGGCAGTACGAGGAGGCGCTGCGGCTGTGTCAGGAGGAGGACGGCCCCCAGGCGTACCTGCCCACGTTTCAGGAGGAGCTGCAGATGCTGAAACGGCTGGCCGCCGCCGCGGATTACGGGAGCCTGTGCCGGGAGCTGGAGCAGGCGTCGTTCGGGAGGTTAAAGGCCGTCCGCGGGAAAGACGCGGACCCGGATAAGAAAGAGCAGGCGTCCGAATGCAGGAACCGGGTCAAAAAGGCCGTGACGGATCTAAAGGAAGCCTACGCGGGACAGACGCCGGAAGCGGCGCTGGCGGATATCCTGGAGAGCCGGCCGGTGGTGCTGGAGCTTTTGGAGCTGGCGGAGGAATTCTCCCGGCGGTACCAGGAGGCGAAGAGGGACAAAAATCTGGTGGATTTTAACGACCTGGAGCATTACGCGCTGCAGATCCTGATCGACCGGCCGGCAAAAGGGGAGCTGCGCTATACGGAGACCGCGGACCAGCTGAGCCGCCGGTACGCGGAGATCTTGGTAGATGAATACCAGGACAGCAACTACGTTCAGGAGGCGCTGATCGGCAGCCTGTCCGGGGAGCGTTTCGGGCGGCCCAACGTATTCATGGTCGGAGATGTAAAGCAGAGCATCTACCGTTTCCGCCTGGCCCGGCCGGAGCTTTTTATGGAAAAATACGACGCTTATTCCGGCGGAAGCGCCGCGGGCCGCAAGATCGAGCTGCACCAGAATTTCCGCAGCCGCGGGGCGGTGCTGGACAGTGTCAACGCGGTCTTTTACCGGATCATGACGAGAAACCTGGGAAATGTGGACTATACAGAGGAAGCCGCGCTCCATCCGGGGGCGGTCTTCCCGGAGTCGGCGGCCGCGGAAAGCGAGGAAAATGGCGCGTCAGGGGAATCGCTTCGCAGGCAGAGCGGAGAGCGTCCGGAAGAGCAGGAAGAGCAAAAAAAGCCGGAAACGCGGGAAAAACCGGAAACACAGCGCCCGAACGGACAGGACGGCGGCGCGCCGGCCGCGTTTGACCGGGACGCTTACCGGACGGAGCTTCTGCTTCTGGACGTGGGAAAAGAAAGCATGGAGGCCCTGGAGGACGAAGCGGAGGATCTCACAGCCAGAGAGCTGGAGGCGAAGCTGGCCGCGGTGCGGATCCGGCAGCTGACCGATCCGCAGGAGGGGCTGCTTTTGTGGGACAAGGATGGGAACCGCTACCGGCGGGCCCGCTTCGGCGATATCGTGATCCTGCTGCGCAGCATGGCCGGATGGAGTGAGACTTTCATCCAGGTGCTCACGAGGGAGGGGATCCCTGCCTACGCGGAAACGGGGACGGGCTATTTCAACACGATCGAGGTGGAAACGGTCCTGGCGATGCTGGCGGTGATCGACAATCCCATACAGGACATTCCGCTGGCCGCCGTCCTCCATTCTCCGATGGCGGGGCTTTCGGATGAAGAGCTGGCCTGGATGACGGCCGCATTTAAGAAAAGCGCGGTCAAGGGCCAGGACCGCGGGCTTTGGGGCGCGTTTCAATATATAATCGGAAAAGGAGCCGCGGATGGGGGCAAATGCTGCGGATTCTATGATAAGCTAAAAGTGTTTCAGGAGCTTTTGGAGGAGCTGCGGTTCCAGTCCACGTATCTGCCGATCCACGAGCTGATCGGCCGGGTCTATGACCGGACCGGATATTACGATTATGTTTCCGCCATGCCGGCGGGCGAGACCCGGCGGGCCAATCTGGATATGCTGGTCGAGAAAGCCTCCGCCTACGAACAGACCAGCTATAAGGGGCTGTTTCAGTTCATCCGCTATATCGGGCAGCTGAAAAAATATGAGACGGATTTCGGGGAGGCCAACGCCGGTAAATACGAGAACATGGTCCGGATCATGAGTATCCACAAGAGCAAGGGACTGGAGTTTCCCGTTGTGTTCCTGCCTGCCCTCGGCAAGCGCTTCAATAAGCAGGAGGTACGGGGGAAGCTCCTGATCGATTCGGATCTGGGGATTGCAGCCGATCATCTGGACCTGGAGCTTCGCACCCGCAGCGTTACGCTGAAGAAGCAGGTGCTGAAACGGAAACTGGATATGGACGGACTGGGCGAAGAACTGCGCGTCCTTTATGTCGGGATGACCCGGGCGAAAGAGAAGCTGGTCCTGACCGGTTCGGACCGCTCCCTGGCGAAAAAACTGGAAAAATGGAGCCATACGATGTGGGGCGGGGAGGAAAACGGACGTCCTCTGCCGGTTC
>CANQYH010000227.1 GCA_947628025.1 uncultured Lachnospiraceae bacterium
CATCGCCATGCCCAGGCGGGCGATCTCGTGGATCCCGCGGGTGATCAGGGCCGCTTTCGTATTGTCCCCGTAGCCCAGACCGTCGGCGATGCCGGCGGCCAGAGCGATCACGTTTTTCAGAGAGCCCCCCAGCTCCACGCCCAGGATATCCGGGCTCGTGTAGACCCTGAAGACCGGGCTCATAAACAGGTTCTGCACAGTCTGGGCGGTCCCTTTCGACCGCGCGGCCGCCACGCAGGTGGTCGGGAGCCCGCGGCTCACCTCTTCCGCGTGGCTGGGTCCGGAAAGAACGGCCACGACCGCCTCCGGCAGCTCCTCTTCGATGATCTCCGACAGGGTCATCAGCGTCTGCTCCTCGATCCCCTTGGCCACGTTGACCACCAGCTGCCCCGGCCGGATCCAGGTCTTCATGGCGGCCGCCGTTTTCCTGGTATAGACCGACGGCACCGCCAGCACCAGCAGGTCCTTTTCCCGCATGGCCGTTTCCAGATCCGCCGTAAACTCCATATCCTCCGGCAGGATCACCCCCGGCAGCGTCCGGTGCTCGTGCTTCCTGCACAGCTCCTCGATCTCCTCCGGCAGCGCGGACCAGATGCTGATCCGGTGCCCGTTCTCATGCAGAAGCAGGGACAGCGCCACCCCCCAGCTTCCTGCCCCGATGATTCCGATGCTTGCCATATCCATTTTCTCCTTTCACGTATGGTCTTCCGCGGGCCTCCCACATTTTAAACCGCATAAATTGCAAAGCGTTCTTTCCTTAAAAATAAAACGGCGATCCGCATCTCCCGGCCAGCGCGGCGAACCGCTCCATCCCCGGAAATGCCTGCCGTTCTATCTCTATTTTTTATTCAGGCTGAGCTTGTTTTCCGTCCCGTGGATCAGCCGGACGATATTGGTCCGGTGCCGCCAGAACGCCATCGCCGTCACCGCCGCGGACAACAGATAAAACTCCGTCAGGTACTGCTGCCCCAGCCCGTAATCTCCGTGACCGCCGAAGACGATCATACAGATCAGAAAAATGCTCACGACCACCAGGGAGCCCAGCGACACAAACTTCGTCGCCGCCACGACCACCGCAAACGCGATCAGGCAGATCAGCGTCACCCGCCAGTCCATGGCCGCCAGAAGCCCGGCCGTGGCGGCAATGCCCTTACCGCCCTTAAACTGCAGATAGAACGGGTAGTTATGCCCCAGGATCGTACCGAACGCCGTATAGAGCACCAGGAGATTCACCATCTCCGGCATCCGCTCCCGGAATATGGCGCGCACGATCAGACAGGGGATCAGCGTCTTGAACGCGTCCCCCAGAAACACGATCAGACCGGCCTTTGACCCCATGGTCCGCATCACGTTGGTACTGCCGGAATTGCCGCTCCCCACGCTGCGGATATCCACATGATGGGCTTTCGTATAAAAATATCCGGTCTGTATGAGGCCGCAGACATATCCGGCTGCCAGGCAGAGGATCCTTTCCATCGCTCACCCTTCCTTTCCGTTTCTCTCCCGTATCATGAATCTCAGCGGCGTCCCCTTAAAGCCGAACGCGCCGCGGATCTGATTCTCCAGATACCGCTGATACGAAAAATGAAAAAGCTCTTTCTCATTGACGAAGATCACGAACGACGGCGGCTTCACGGCCACCTGCGTGGCGTAATAGATCTTCAGCCTCTTGCCCTTATCCGACGGCGGCTGCTTCATGGCTGCCGCCTCGGTAATGATCTCGTTCAGCACGCCGGTAGCGATCCGCAGGTTCTGGTTCTGACGCACCAGGTCGATGACGTCGAACAGCTTGCCCAGCCTCTGCCCCGTCAGCACGGAGATAAACACGATCTCCGCATAAGGCATGAACGACAGCGTATCCCGGATCCTGTCCGTAAACTCATAGATGGTCTTGTCGTTTTTCTCGACGGCGTCCCATTTGTTCACCGCTATGATCACGCCCTTGCCCCGCTCGTGGGCGATCCCGGCGATCTTGGCGTCCTGCTCGGTGACGCCCTCTTTTGCGTCGATCACCAGCACCGCCACGTCCGCCCGCTCCACCGCGGCTACGGCGCGGATGATGCTGTAGCGCTCCAGCTCCTCCTTGATCTTGCTCTTGCGCCGCAGGCCGGCCGTATCGATCAGCACATATTCGTTCCCGTCATGGATCACCGTCGTATCCACCGCGTCCCGGGTGGTCCCGGCGATCTCCGACACGATCATGCGGTTCTCCCCCGCCAGCTTATTGATCAGCGAGGATTTGCCCACGTTCGGCTTGCCGATGATCGCGATCCTGGGCCGGTCGTCCGTCTCTTCCTCGGACGTATAATCCGGAAAATGGCGGATCACCTCGTCCAGCAGTTCTCCCAGCCCCAGCAGGGAGGTCGACGATACCGGGATCGGATCGCCGATGCCCAGATTATAAAACTCGTACACGTCGTTGCCCAGTTTCCGGAAATCGTCCACCTTATTGACGCAGAGCACCACCGGCTTCTTCGCTTTCCGCAGAAGATCCGCCACCTTGGAATCCGCGTCCTGCAGCCCCTGACGCACATCCACCATAAATATGATCACGTCCGCCGTAGCGATCGCGATCTCCGCCTGCTCCCGCATCTGCGATAAGATCACGTCCCTGCTCTCCGGCTCGATGCCCCCCGTATCGATCAGCGTATAATTTCGGTCCAGCCATGTGCAGTCCGCGTAGATCCTGTCCCTGGTCACTCCCGGCGTGTCCTTGACGATGGAAATGTTTTCCCGTGCCAGGGCGTTAAACAGCGTGGATTTGCCCACGTTGGGACGGCCCACGATGGCCACTATCGGCTTGCTCATACTCTATTCTCTCTCCTGTTCCTGCGCGGGAAATGCCGTTCGTCCCGGCCGATTATCCGAACCTCGCATCCGGCCCGCCGCCGTCAGGCCCCGTCCGGCAGTTCGTATTCTCCATGCGCCGCGGCCTCCTCATCCTCCTGCGGATGCAGCACCGCGCCGACAAAGTCCTGTCCGCTTGATTTTACAATATTCACCGGAACTTGTAAAGCTTTTTCCACTTCTTCCTTCGTCACGTCGTCCAAAAAGACGTTCTCGCCGCTGCGGAACATATTGACCGGCAGCAGCAGGCGGCTCCCCAGCGGCTTCCCCCTAAGCTGCCGGATCAGGTCCCCGCCGGTGATCAGACCCGACACCGTGATCTGCTCCCCGAAAAACTCGTTGACAATCGGATAGAGATGGACGTTCCGGTTCGGAAACTTCTCCCGGATCTGGTCCAGAAACCTCTCCAGATAGGGGGCGGCCAGAAGCCCGGTGGCGACCGAAAGCTCCTCCGCCTCCGCGTCTCCCTCCAGCTACTCCAGCGCCTCGTTTACCTCCTCCGTCATCAGACGCACCATGCCAACCCCGTTTTCCAGCTGGATATAGCCGTCGTAGCGCTCCTCCTCCGGCATCGGACGCCCCGCCAAAATATAAAATTCGTCGCTGGCATGGACAAAATGGGTCCCATGCTCCGCGTAAAGCTTCCGCTGCCACCGCTCGATCTGATCGACCACCCGCGCCGCGTCCTCCGCCGTAAAAGGCTCCAGGGGATACAGCCCCTCCCGGTACTTCGTCAGCCCCACCGGCACCACGGAAACGCTCTCCATGCAGGGAAGATAGCGGCTCAGATCCCGGATCGTCCGTTCCAGCTCCTCGCCGTCATTGATCCCTTTGCAGAGCACGATCTGCCCGTTCATCGGCGTACCGGCCCGGTAAAGGCGGTCGATGCTCTCCAGCGCTTTCCCCGCGAAACGGTTGTTCAGCATCCGGCACCGCAGCTCCGGGTTCGTCGTATGCACGGAAATATTGATCGGCGACAGTTTGAACCGAATGATCCGGTCAATGTCTTTCTTTTTCATATTGGTCAGCGTGACATAATTCCCCTGCAGGAACGACAGCCTGGAATCGTCGTCCTTAAAATACAGCGTTTCCCGCATCCCAGGCGGCATCTGGTCGATGAAGCAGAAAATACACCGGTTCGTGCAGGACCGGTACTCGCTCATGAGACCGTTTTCAAAGGTCAGGCCCAGATCCTGGTAATCGTTCTCGATGTCTAGCTCCCATTCTTCGCCGTCCGACCGCAGCACCTCCACGGTCACGGACTCGTTCTGCAGATAATATTCGTAATCAAATATGTCCTCCGGGTCGTGTCCGTCAATAGAGATCAAACGGTCCCCCGGCTCCAGCCCAAGCTCGTCCGCAATGGACCCCGGGTCCACGGACCGGATCATATGGCCTTGTTTTTTCATGGATGTCTTCCTTAAATATAATGTAATGCGGCGCCTCTGTGTCCACGAACCGCCGCGGCACGCTCGTTGCGAGCGGTAAAAGCCGCTGCGGGCACGCTCTTTGGTTCTTCCAGTATACGTTCTTCCAGTATACCCAAAAAAAGTCCTGTATGCAAGGGATTTCTAAAAACATGAATGTTAAATAAGAAGATAAGAACTATCAGAATTCCACGCTGTGTATTGATGCATATTTACAAGCCGGTAAATAAAAACGAAAGCTTTTGCATTCTGCGCGGATGGGGGAGTCATCGCGGATCCGCGGGTTAGCATGCGCTAATTATTGTTCTAAAAATAAGGGATTGCCGCAAATGCCACCGTTGCCCCAGCGGTTTCCCTTTTCGGCAATCCCTTTTTTCAGTTCTCTTTCAAAAATGGTTCTTCCGCTCCGCAATACCTCCGCATCCCCTATGCAGATGCGGCCGCTCTCTCAATCATCGCCTGCACCTCGGCAACGCTTCTGCTTACCACATCGGAAATCTGCTCGATCCCATATCCTTTCCTGTTCATGTTCAGGACGATATCCATGGTACTTTTTTCTATTCCTTGTTCTATTCCTTGTTCTATCCCCTCTTTAATCCCTTTTCTCCAAATCCCCTCGCTCAGGTTACACATCTCTTTCACATCCTTTCTCACTGCTCCCTCATTCTCAGGAAACTCATACTCCGCATCCAGGATCTCCAGACGCTCCCTCTCCGGCATCTCTCGCGACAGCATGGTCCCCAACAGGCGGTGCAGCTCATGCTCCTCATCCTGCCTCGGGACCTCATCCGACAGCCCGATCAGCACCACATTCAGCAGATCCAGCCTACCGTCCCATTCGCCGGCGCCAAACACACGCTCTCTCGTCAAACGCACGTACTCCATGCTGTTCTCTTTCCGGTCCATGCAGATCCAGATCGAATAGACCCGCTTCATCGCGTCGAAATCCATCCCTTTAAAATCGCGCTCTTTCTGCGAGGACACCAGCCGGCATACATAAAAGATCGCCCGGTTCAGCACATGGTATTCCGTCGGCCTCTCCTCCTGCTGCGCCTCCAGATTGA
>CANQYH010000228.1 GCA_947628025.1 uncultured Lachnospiraceae bacterium
CGGTATGATTGTGTCCCCGCCGAAAGCCGGCAAGACGACGCTTTTAAAGCAGGTGGCCCAGGCGATCACCACCAATCATCCGGACATGCACCTGATCATTCTGCTGATCGACGAGCGCCCGGAGGAAGTTACGGATATCAAGGAATCGGTCATCGGCCGGAACGTGGAGGTCATTTATTCGACCTTTGACGAGCTGCCGGAGCGGCATAAGAGGGTTTCCGAGATGGTAGTGGAACGGGCCCGCCGCCTGGTGGAGCATGGCCGTGACGTGATCATCCTGCTGGACAGCATCACCCGTCTGGCCCGCGCCTACAATATCGTAGTCCCGCCCAGCGGGCGCACGCTTTCCGGCGGTATGGACCCGGCTGCCCTGCATATGCCCAAGCGCTTCTTCGGCGCGGCCCGCAATATGCGCGAGGGCGGCAGTCTGACGATTCTGGCTACGGCCCTGGTCAATACCGGCAGCCGCATGGACGACGTGGTATATGAGGAATTTAAGGGCACTGGCAACATGGAGCTGGTGTTGGACCGGAAGCTTTCCGAAAAGCGCATTTTCCCGGCGATCGATATCCTGAAATCCGGCACCCGCAACGATCATCTGCTCCTGACGAAAGAAGAGCAGGAGTGCGTGGATATCCTGCGCAAGGCCACCAACGGTCTGAAGCCGGAGGACGCCGTGGAGCGGATCCTGGATCTGTTCGCCAAGACCCGGAACAATCGGGAGTTTATCGAGAATGCCAAGCGGATGCGGTTTTTCTAAAAGGCCGTATGAAAATCCTCATTTTTTCGCTTGCATATTAAAAATTTCTGTGCTATACTAATTAGGCTGTTCGTACAAAAAAGTGATCTTGCGTCACGATTGCATAGAAGAATAAGAGTTGAGAGGTGAAAGACATGAAACAGGGTATCCATCCGGCATACTATCAGGCAAAGGTTACCTGCAACTGCGGGAATGAATTCGTAACCGGATCTACGAAGAAAGAGATTCACGTAGAAGTTTGTTCCAAGTGCCATTCATTCTATACTGGCCAGCAGAAAGCAGCCGCTGCCCGCGGACGTATCGATAAGTTCAACCGTAAGTATGGTCTTAGCGCGGCGAATTAGCCGAAGCATGAGCACGGGGTTGAGACTGAGTGGAGACGCTTGGTCTCAATTTTTCGTGCTTTTTTATATTTTTCGGCGCATTTGACTGTATGGACGGAGCTGCCGGAGGCGGGGAGAGCCGCCGGCGGTCCGGCATAACAGAGGGGAGATGATCGGCATGAAATATTCCGGCATTGGCGGGCAGGCCGTCATTGAAGGGATCATGATGAAAAATAAAGACGATTACGCCACAGCCGTGCGCAAATCCAACGGCGAGATCGAAGTGGTGAAAGGGACTTACGTCAGCATCACGGAAAAAGTGAAGCTGTTTTCCCTGCCGTTTGTCCGCGGGATATTTAATTTTGTGGATTCCATGATCCTTGGGATGCGCACGCTGACGTTGTCGGCCAGTTTTTTTGAGGACGACGAGACAGAGGAAGAGCCCAGTAAATTTGAGCTGTGGCTGGATCAGGTATTCGGCGAGAAGCTGGAGAAATATCTGATGTCGGCGGTCATGGTGTTCTCTGTGGTCGCCGCGGTGCTGATCTTTATGGTGCTGCCGCTTGGCATCAGCCGCCTTTTGAAGCCATTGGTGCCGTCTGACGCGCTGATGGCGTTTATAGAGGGCATCCTGCGGCTTGTGATCTTCATTTTATATATTAAGCTGGTTTCGAACATGGAGGACATTCGCCGTACCTTTATGTATCACGGCGCGGAACACAAGTGCATCAACTGCATCGAGCACGGCATGGAGCTGAATGTGGAGAACGTCCGCGCCAGTTCCCGGCAGCATAAACGGTGCGGGACCAGTTTCCTGATCATTGTGATGCTGATCAGTATCATCGTACTAATGCTGGTACGCGTAGACGGGTTCCTCATGCGGATCGCCAGCCGTATCCTGCTGATCCCGGTGATCGCGGGGATCTCTTATGAATTTCTCCGCCTGGCCGGACGCAGCGACAACTGCGTCATAAACTTCCTGAGCAAGCCTGGCTTGTGGATGCAGGGGATGACCACGCGGGAGCCGGACGACAGCATGATCGAGGTAGCGATCGCGGCGGTGGAGGCGGTATTTGACTGGCGCAGCTACCTGGCGGAGAATTTTGGAGAGGGACATACATGACCCTGCGGCAGTTATGGGCGGAGAACGCGGAGCGTTTGCGGGCCGCGGACATCGCAGAGGCAGAATTGGACGCCAGGATTCTGTTATTGGAAGCGTTTCAGACTGATCTTGCACATTTTCTGGCAGAACAGGTCCGCCCTTTGCCTGAGACCGAGGCGGTGCGGCGGCAGATCGAACGGGATCGGGACCTCATTTCCGAACGTGCCCGTAGAAGGCCGCTTTCGTATATCCTGGGACGGCAGGAGTTTATGGGCCTGACCTTTGCGGTCGATGAGCGTGTGCTGATTCCGCGGCAGGATACGGAGACGCTGGTGGAGCTGGTCTTGGAGGAGCAAAAAGATCCGGGACTGAGCGTGCTGGACCTTTGCACCGGTTCCGGCTGTATCGCCGTCAGCCTGGCTGCGCTGGGCGGGTATGCGGAGACAGCGGCCGCGGATCTGTCGGAGGCGGCGCTTGACGTGGCGGAGGCCAATGCCAGGGAATTGCTGGATGAGACCTGGGAGGTCGGGACCTGGAGGTCCGGTAAACTGGAAAAAACGGGAAATGATATGCGAGACGAGAGCGATAGACCAGCGAGCGGCCGCCGGCATTTCCGGCTGTATTGCGGAGATCTGTTTGGCGCTCTGCCTCCGGGTAAAAAATATGACATATTGGTTTCCAATCCGCCCTATATCCCTGCCGGAGAGATATCCGGACTGCAGGCGGAGGTGAGCGGCTACGAACCGCGGATGGCCCTGGACGGTGCGGCGGACGGATTGATATTTTACCGCAGGATCGCGGCGGAGGCCCCCCTGTGGCTGCGTCCGGGCGGATCGGTGTATCTGGAGATCGGGTACGACCAGGCGGAAGCGGTTTGCGGACTGCTGGCGGAGCAGGGGTTTTGGCGGATCCGGGTATTTAAGGATCTGCCCGGCCACGACCGTGTGGTGCGGGCGTCTTTATAAGGAGGTTTTTATGTTTGACCATTTGGACGATATCCTGATCCATTATGAGGAATTGATGCAGGAATTGAACAGCCCGGACGTGACCGCGGATCAGAACCGTTTCCGGAAGCTGATGAAAGAGCAGTCGGATCTGATGCCGTTGGTGGACACGTATAAGGCGTATAAAAAAGCGAACCAGGACGTGCAGGACAGCCTGGCGATGCTGGAGGAAGAAAACGATGAGGAAATGCGTGAACTGGCGAAAGAGGAGCTTTCCGACGCCAAGCAGCGCATCGCGGATCTGGAACAAAAGCTGAAGATCCTGCTTCTGCCGAAAGATCCCAACGACGATAAAAATATCATTCTGGAGATCCGCGCCGGCGCGGGCGGCGAGGAAGCCGCGCTGTTTGCGGCGGAGCTGTACCGGATGTATGTGAATTACGCCGAGAGCAATCATTGGAAAGTGGAGATCGTCAGCCTGAGCGAGAGCGGCATCGGCGGATTTAAGGAAGTGGTGGCCATGATCACGGGCAGGGGCGCTTATTCCAAGATGAAATACGAGAGCGGCGTCCATCGTGTGCAGCGCGTGCCCGAGACGGAGAGCGGCGGCCGTATCCATACCTCCACGGCTACGGTGGCGGTGATGCCCGAGGCGGAGGAAGTGGACGTGCAGATCGATCCCAAGGACTGCCGCATCGACGTTATGCGCGCTTCCGGCAACGGCGGCCAATGTGTGAACACCACCGATTCCGCGGTCCGTCTGACGCACATCCCGACGGGCATCGTGATCTACAGCCAGACGGAGAAGTCTCAGCTCCAGAACAAAGATAAAGCGTTCCGGCTCCTGCGTTCGAAGCTTTACGATCTGGAACTGGCGAAGCGGCAAAACTCCGAGGCGGAGGAGCGGCGCAGCCAGATCGGTACTGGCGACCGTTCGGAGAAGATCCGCACGTACAATTTCCCACAGGGCCGCGTCACCGACCATCGGATCAAGCTGACCCTGTACCGGATCGATTCTATTATGGACGGCGATATCCAGGAGCTTTTGGATAGTCTGATCGCGGCAGATCAGGCAGAAAAACTCAGCCGATTGAATGAAGCGGTGTGATCTCTGATTTTTAGCCATTTTTCCGGAGCTCTGCTTCAAAAATATGGAATATAATGATACAAAAGACGGCCATTGACGCAGATCTCTGGCCGTTTTCTGTATTTGAACGGCCTTTTGGCGCGCTGCGCCGTGGCCGAAGCTCTATCAATGCCTTGACAACTTTTTTCGCGGATAAAGCAGTTTCTGATATTCAGGTAATTTTCGTTATGAGTTTCCGCTGTGCGCCATGGTTTGTTGAAAGCTTTCGGTTTTTGGGGGTTTTTCTGAAAAAAACTGTGAGCTTGGGTCATCTGTCAGCGCACGCGGCGCGTATTCTGTGCTTATTCTGTATACAAGAATGTCTTGCTATTGGCTTATGAAATATGATATGATAGGGACAGAGGGACGAACAAGGGGGGATTTATTTGACAGAAGCAGAAAAAATGGAACAGAAGCATCAGGAAGATCTAGAACGGCTGCGGGGATTCCGGCTGATGGACGACGATTTTCTTACAAAGTGCTTTGAGGGCGATACGGCAGGCACCGGCCTGGTCCTGCAGATCGTTCTGGATAAGCCGGATCTGAAAGTGCTGGACGTCCGCACGCAGGTTTTTGTCGAAAATCTGCTGAACCGTTCCGTGCGGCTTGATATTGTTGCTACCGATAACGAGGGCCGCAAGATAAATATTGAGATTCAGAGAGCGGACAAGGGAGCCGGCAGGAAGCGGGCCCGTTATAATGCCAGCATGATGGATGTCAATTTTTTGAAAAAGGGAGAAGATTTCGACGAGCTTCCTGAAACCTGGGTGATATTTATCACAGAGAATGATGTGATCGGTGAGGGAGCGCCTCTATACCCGATAGAACGGTGCATCCTGACTACCGGCAAGCGCTTCGGCGATGGTTCCCATATTCTGTATGTAAACGGGGCTTATCGGGACGATACTCCGTTGGGGAAACTAATGCATGATTTTTCCTGCACGGATCCGTCCGAGATGTATTATGAGATACTCGCGGAGCGTGTGAGATATTTCAAGGAGAGTAAGGAGGGAGTTGCGATTATGTGTAAGGCCATGGAAGATATGAGAAATGAATCGTTAAAAGAGGGAATCAAAGAGGG
>CANQYH010000229.1 GCA_947628025.1 uncultured Lachnospiraceae bacterium
GCAGATCCCAGTCTCCGCGGCCCGCTCCATCCGGCCGCGCCGTCCCCCTTTGGTCTTCCCCCCGCATTTCCGGCGCGCTCTCCGTCCCGTCCCTGTCATCCTCCCGCGGTTCCTCCTGCCTATGCTCCATCTGCCCGGACGCCTCCCATCTGCGTTACTCCGGTTCCGGCTCCTCGGCGCAGTAGGTGTTCTCCACGGTCATGACACAATAGCAGCGGGGATCGGATTTCCGCACCTCGTCCGAAACCTTTTCCCTTATTGTGTCCCGCATCCCGTCATTATACTCTCTGGGAACGACCAGATCGAAAATCAGATTGACCCGCTCCGTGCCGTCCACGACTCGCAGATCGTGAAAAGACAGCCGGGCGTCCAGCCCCTCCAGGATATGGCGCAGCATCTCCCGGTACTGTCCGATCCGCGCGTCCCCCGTCTCCACCGGGTCCATGTGGATCACGAGAAAAATGCCCAGCCTGCCGGCACATTCCCGCTCGATGGCATCAATGATCTCGTGGCTCTTGCGGACGTCCATCTCGCAGGGCACCTCCGCGTGGATGGAAGCCATGCTCCTGGACGGCCCATAATTGTGGACGATCAGATCGTGAGTGCCGATGATGCCCTCATGCCCCTCTACAAAATCGGTGATCTCCTTGTATATGGCCGGATCGATCGGAGCGCCGATCAGCGGGGCCAGCGTATCCCTGGCGATGCCGAAACCGGCCCAGAGGACCGCGACGGACACCAAAAGTCCCACATACCCGTCAATATTCACGCCCCAGAAGCCGAAGACCAGCATGGACAGGATCGTCGCCGTGGTCGCAGCCACATCCCCCAGGGCGTCGGCCGCCGTAGCCGCCATCACCGTGGAACGGATCCGCTTCCCCAGGCGGCGGTTAAACAGGGCCAGCCACAGCTTTACCGCCACCGACAGAGCCAGCACCGCCACAGCCGTCCAGCGGAACATCATCTCCTCCGGCTCGCGGATCTTGCCGACAGAGGTCTTAAAAAGTTCCAGCCCTACCTGGATCACGAAGACCGATACCACGAACGCGGAAATATATTCGATCCGCCCGTGACCGAACGGATGGTCCGCGTCCGCGGGTTTCCCGGCCATCCGCACCCCGACAAAGCCCACGATCGATGAAGCCGCATCGGACAGATTGTTGAACGCGTCGGCCATGACGGAGATACTGCCCGCCAGAATCCCGGTCAGCAGCTTCGCCGCAAATAATACCAGATTGCAGCAGATCCCCACCGCGCTGGCCAGCATCCCATAGGAAGTCCGGACAGCCGCATTTTCCGTATCTTCGTAATTCTTCACAAAATGTTTTACCAGAAATTCCGTCATAACAGAGTCCCCCGATCTGTTTTCTCATCTGCTCCCGTTTCAAGGATACCGGCCGCCGGCGCATGTGATCCCTAATACAGCACCTCCGCCAGAAAAAGCCCCCTGGCCGGAGCCGTAAATCCCGCGGCGTCCCGATCTTCCGCCTCCAGGATCTGCGTCATGCTCTCCGGCGTCCGCTTTCCCTGCCCCACCTCGATCAGGGTCCCGGTCAAAATCCGGACCATATGATACAGGAAGCCGTCGCCGCCAAACCGCAGTTCTACGACACTGCCCTCACAGGATATGCGGATCTCCTGGATCGTCCTGACCGTCGGTTTCCGGAACCTGCGGGCGGCGCAGAAACTCCTGAAATCATGGGTCCCGGTCAGATACACGGCCGCCTGCCTCATGGCCTCCACGTCCAGCGTCTGCCCCAGGGTATAAATATATCTGCGCTGGAAGACCTGGCTTTTTTCCGCCATATCGATCCGGTAAAGATAGACCTTTCCGGCCGCATTCAGACGGCTGTGGAACCGGTCGGGAACCCGGTCCGCCCTCAGCGCCAGGATATCGTCCGGCAGATAGCGGTTGACATAGTCCAGGATCTCCCGCTCCGTCATATCCGTAACCAGCCGGGCGTTGGCGACCTGCCCCAGGGCATGGACACCCTCGTCCGTCCTGCCGGCTCCGAAGACCTCGACCGGTTCTCCGGCCAGACGGGACAGCACCTGTTCCAGCCTGCCCTGGATCGTATTCTCCGTATTGCCCTGTTTCTGCCACCCGTCGTAGCGGGAACCGTCATACTGCAGAAGAAAGCGGATATTCTTCTTTTCCATACGTACCCTGCCTCCTGTCATTTTCGTCCCCTGCTTTTGCGCCCCCGATTTTTCCGCCGTTTCCACAGCTTCCATACTATAAACGCACAGAGCGTCCCGAAGCAGACGCCGGAAATATCCAGCCACACGTCGTCCACCTGGCCGGAGCGTCCCTCCGTGACCAGCTGCAGCGTCTCGTCCACCAGCGGGACCAGGACCGTCAGCCAGGCCTCAAGCGCCATCCAGAACATTCTGACCGGCCGGTAGCAGCGCAGGCTGTTCCACAAAAGGAACCCCAGAAGCGCATACTCGACAAAATGGGCCGTCTTGCGGACGATATGTTCCGTCAGCCACGCTTCCGGCAGGCCGATCCCGGCCAGGATCGAACGCGCCATCGCCAGCACGGTCCCGCTCTGCTGCGAGGATACCACCGCCGGCGTCAGGGAATTGTGATAAATGAAACCGATGTGCAGCAAAAGCAGGGCCGTCCAGATCACGCGCGCCTTATTCCTGCCGAAAAATTCCTTGAAAGTCTCCATATTCCGTCTCCTTTTAACGTCGCCGCCCCGCGAAGCTGTCCCGGCGGACCGGCGTGTTCTTTCCATTATAATACAAACCCGGCGGCAGCACAAGGAAATCACGCAGGAAAAATTACAACAGGGAACCTGGCCCGGCAACAGATTCCCACAGAAAAACAAAACCGCCCCGATTCGCCAGGCGGCAGATCGGGGCGGTTCTCTTATCGCTCTTTTAGATCAGAATATACTTCAACAGGAAGAAAACGGCCAGAACATACATCAGCAGGCTGATCTTCTTCCCTTTCGCTTTCCCGGTCACCAGATTGATGACCACGTAAGAGATCACGCCCAGGGCGATCCCCTCCGAGATACTATACATGAACGGCATCGCGATGATGCAGATGTAGCAGGGAACCGTCTCGGAATAATCCTTGAAATCGATCTTGGTGATGGAGGTCATCATCAAAAATCCGACGATCACCAGGGCCGGGGCCGTGGCAAACGACGGGATCGCCAGAAAGATCGGGGAAAGGAACAGGGACAGTCCGAACAGCAGGGCCGCCACTACCGCCGTCAGGCCGGTACGTCCGCCCTCGGCCACACCGGAAGCGCTCTCCACGAATGTCGTCGTCGTAGAGGTCCCGAACACCGCGCCGATCGAGGTGCCCAGGGCGTCTGACAAAAGCGCGCCGCGGATGCGGGGAAGCTTGCCGTTCTCATCCAGCATATCCGCCTTGGAAGCCACGCCGATCAGGGTGCCCAGCGTATCGAACATGTCCACAAAGAGGAACGCGAACAGCACCACCAGGAAATCCAGAGACAGCACCCTGGAGAAATCCATTTTCATAAACGTCGGCATCATGCTGCGGACGCCGAACCCGCCGGAGAAATCCGGGAACATGCTGTAGAAACCGGCCGCCGCGTCCGGACGGTACAGTCCCACCAGCTGGCAGATCATGCCCAGGATCCAGGTCGCCAGGATCCCCCAGAGGATGCTGCCCTTTACGTTTTTGACCACCAGGATCCCGGTGATCAGGATGCCGATGATCGCCAGCACCACGGTGATGCCCTCCGATGTGAACAGTCCGGCTTTCCAGGACGAGGTGAACGAATAGAGCGTCACCAGCGTCGAGCTGTCCACGACGATCTTCGCGTTCTGCAGGCCGATGAACGCGATGAACAGGCCGATGCCCACGGATACCGCGTGCTTTAAGTTCATGGGGATCGCGTTGAAGATCGCTTCACGCACATTGGTCAGCGACAGCACGATGAAGATCAGGCCCTCCACAAACACAGCCGCCAGCGCCATTTCCCAGGAAAAGCCCAGGCCCATGACCACCGTGTACGTAAAGTAGGCGTTCAGGCCCATGCCCGGCGCCAGCACAAACGGATAGTTGGCCAGCAGGGCCATCAGAAGCGTGCTGACCATGGCGGCCAGCGCCGTGGCGGTAAACACTGCCCCGCCGTCCATACCGGACTCGGACAGAATACTGGGGTTCACGGCCAGGATGTAAGCCATGGTCATAAAGGTCGTGATGCCAGCCATGACTTCTGTCTTAACGTCTGTGTGGTTCTTCTTCAAACCAAACCATTTCTCTAAAATACCCTCGTTTTTTCCCATTGGTTTTTCCTCCTGAATGAGTGAAAAAAACAGTAACCTACGCCACCATATTACAACGTTTTCCAGGAAAATACAATCAAATTTGCAAAAATCGTCGAACTGCAAGGCAAATGCTCAAAACCGCGCGAAAGATTCTTCAAATCGCACAATGCCGCTCCCGTGTTCCGTAAAAACTGACAGTATGCCTGACCGCCAAAAAGAATGGCAGCCAAAACCCCGGAACGAAAGACCGTTTTCTTTCATTCCGGGGCTTGTTCCTGCATCGCGCCTGCAGGCCCCTCCTCTCCGGAGCCGATGCAGGCGCGCTCGCTTCCTTTCTCCGGATAACCCCGCTTCCGCTGCGCATCGCATTCCCATTTTGCGGCGGGTATCCGGCCGCGGTCTCACAGCGTCCCCAGAAAACCGATCAGCTTCTCCGCGATCCGTATATGTCCCGCGTCGTTGGGATGCAGCCCGTCCGGCATATATTTCTCTTTCAGTACCGGCACCCGCGGCTGGAGCCCGCTGGTCCGGTACAGATCCACCACCGGCACGCTGTAAAACGCCGCCACCTGCTGGATCGCGTTCACATATACTTCCAGTTTCCCCACGCGCCGGATACCTCTCGACGAGAATCTTGCGTCCTCCTCATTCAGACGGTGCAGCGGCGTCATGACCACGATCTGGGCCTCCGGGTACTTCTCGATCAGCTTCGTCAGCAGCATATGCAGCGCCCCGTAAAACGTTTCTTCTTCCCGGCTCTCCATATCTCCCAGGGGCGCGTCCCCATGGCCGAAATCATTGGTGCCGCCGAATACCACGACCACATCCGCGTCCGGACGCATTTCCTCCACACGGGACCCGAAATACAGGTCGTACCGCGGGTTCGGCGACGGCACCTGGTGCTGCACCGCGATCCGGGTACCGCTGATCCCATAGCCGTAGCACTCTGCCCCGGTCCGGCGCGCCACCTCGTTCCAGTAGGTATGTTCCACCGACGAGGCCCCCTGACCCTCGGTGATGCTGTCTCCCAGAAAAACGATC
>CANQYH010000230.1 GCA_947628025.1 uncultured Lachnospiraceae bacterium
CATGACCGGCAGGGAGTTCCGGCGCATGATCCGGCTGGAAAATATTTTTTACGGCGTGAAAGCGCTGGCGTTCGGGATCCCGATCGGGTGGCTTTTGTACGCGGCGTTTTACCGGATCCTGGATCTGCGCATCCGGACGGAGTTCCGGCTGCCCTGGGGAAGTACGTGGATTGCCGCGGCGGCGGTAGCGGTGCTGCTGGCTGGGATCATGCGGTATTCCATGGGGAAGATCCGCGGGCGGAATATTGTCGAGACGATACAGAATGAAAATATCTGAGAGAGGTGGGCGATTGAGTTTGATATTTGTGGGGGGAGAGTTGGATGGGGCTGGTTTCTCGGGACGTCTGCCCGCTGATGCGGTAATAGGTAATGGGGGATTCTGGGGAGAATATTTTTACAGAATAGATTTATTTTTCTGATGGATACGGGTGCGGCTGTTTCTGCGTCGGTCAGAGTAAGAGGAAGATGAGGATTCAGAAACAGAACCGCTCCGGCGCTTGGTTTTCGCCGGAGCGGTTCTCCCTTTATCCCGGAATGGTGGGGCAGCCGCTTTTGCTGCGCAGTTGTGTGGATTTTGTATGTTGCACGGCAGCCGTTATTCCTCCGCCGCGTATCTGGCCAGAGCTTCTTTCGGCACATACACCGCCACGGTCACGGTGCCGTCGCCGTTTAATGTGGCCGTCGTGAGCTTCGCGGTGCTGAGGAAGTCCGAGTTCCCCTCGCTCAGACTGTAGTTGGTGTCGAGGAACACCATGGTCCCGGCAGCACTTTCCTCGGAGAAAGCATAGTTTATCTTTATGTTTCCCTGGCTGCCGCCCTGGCCGTCCAGATCAAAGGAGTAGGAGAACTTGCCGTCCGTGACCGCGCAGGTCTGCACGGACTGGGGCAGAACGGCGCAGTTTGCCAGCAGCGCTTCCTGATCGACGGTGTTGGAGCCGGACTTCATCGAATCCACCCACTCGCGGAAAGCGGCCTGGATATCATCCTCTTCCGGAGCGCTGTCAGAGGTGGTCTCTGCGGCAGCGGTGGTTTCGAAAATATACTGCCCGGATGCCTCGTCATAGTGCAGGATTCCGCTGGTCTGTCCGGCCCCGACCAGATTCTCAAGGGTATCCGGCAGAGTGACGGTTGCGGTCGAGAAAGAAAAGTCCTCCGCTTCCACGTGATAAGTGACCGGGTAACCGGACGTTTGACCTCTCTCGGCCAGAAGCTGCAGATAGGCCTCCGCGGCTTCCGGATCAGCGTGGGAAGGGTCGAGCGGTAGCGTGAACAGGGCGTTCAGGCCGCCGTAGCTTTCGTTCCGGCTCATTTCACCGGTGGCTTCGTCGTAGACATAAGCGTCGTTGTTATAAAATGTCCCGTCGCTGACGCCGATATAAACGCCGCGGTCCGCGAACAGTTCTATATTGTCGGTTTCCAGGATGCGGTACTGCACGCCGTCGATAACGATCTCGGTGTAGGAGCCGCCCATGCTGAGCGCGTTGTAATCGCTGGGCAGCAGGCCCTTGATATACGGAGAGACGAGGAACGTTTCATTGCCGTAAGCATCGGCGGAGACTTCGGGCATCGGCGTGCCGTCGGCGTGTTCGATCGCCACGACCGTATACAGATGTTCGTTTTCCAGCTGAGGATACTGGACGGAGGGAGCGTAAAAAGTGGCGTTCCCTTTGGCGGCGTTCTGGCCGAGATAGTCGCTGATGGCCTCTCCGCCGACCGCCCCTAAGAGCGTGACGCGGAAATTGCCGTAGGTCTGCGTCTCATTGACCAGGATCGCGTCTTCGCCCTTAAACGCCTCGGCCAGCGTCAGATCGCCGTATTCGCGGGCGACGTCCCCCGCGCCCAGCAGTTTCCAGGCCGCGTAGGTGGTGGCGGAGCCGACAGCCAGCACGCAGCAGGCGGCCAGAACCGCGGTCTGTACGCGGAAATTTGGTTTACGTTTCATGATCAGATTCTCCTTTCCCTGATGGATAATGCGCTGATTCAGCCGGGCGTCCGGCGTGATGTCGGGAGAAAGGGCCTGTTTTAAAATGTCGTCGATATCACGTTTCATCTAAAATCTCCTTTAATTCCTGCGCTAATAGTTTCTTTGCTTTGTGGAGCCTGCTTTTGACCGTTCCCTGCGGGATCCGCAGAAGTGCGGCGATGTCCGAAAGCTTCATTTCTTCCATGTAGAACAGAAGCACCGGCAGCCGGTATTTGTCCGGAAGCGCCGCCACGGCCCGGCGTACCGCCAATGCGTCCTCCCGGGCGATCACGGCGTCCAGCGGCGCCGGCCCGGCGGAAACCGGTTCTCCGGAAGCGGCGGGGCGGCCGAAAGCGGCAGGACGTTCGGAAACGGCAGGCGGCGAGGCGTTCGGTGGCGGCGTGGAAGCGGAGGACGGTCCGAAGCTAGCGTCGGAAGAGCCGACTGCTTCCGTTTCGGGGAGATTCTGGCTGTGGGAATTCTCCGGGGCGTTTTGAATGTCCCCGACGGGAAGCTCCGCGCCCTGCCGGGGCTGCTCCGACGGCAGATCGCCGGGCCAGTCCTCCGCCGGGCTTTCGGGCTGCACGCCAGAAGCGGTATTTGCCTCCGCCGAATCCTGCCATGCCGGTCCGCCGCGAACCGATGTCCATTCTCCGCCCTGTTCCGTCAGTCGTTCCAGCGAAAGTACCGGACCGGTGATCCGCTGCCGCCACGCCAGCTTCCTGCGCCGGTTCCGCCAGAGATTGGCGGCAATGGACAGCAGCGCGCTTTTGGGATTGCCGTCAGCGTCCAGTCTTCCGGCGATTTCCAGGGCTTTCAGGAATGTGTCCTGGTACAAATCGTCAGCCTCCTGGCGGCTGCGGGTCAGATAGCAGCAAAACGAATAGATGTCTCTGCTGTATGTTTCTATGCAGTTTTCCAGTTCGTCTCGTTGCATGTGCAAAACTCCTTCATCTTGTATTGGGACGTCCGCGGGCAAGATGTCTGCCCTTCATAACTATGTTGTCGCGGGAAAAGAAAAGGTTCGCAGGAAAATGGGCCGAACCGAAAAAAGAAGCCGCGCGGCAAAATGGGAACCGGTCTTTCGCCCGGGTCTGAACGGGCGCAGAACGTTCATTTGCCGCGCGGCAAGTTTACCGCAGAGAATAACTTTTATTCAGCACCAGGGGGCTGTAGAGAAATAATACGTCCTGGCCGTCAAACCGGATCTGCCCGTCCAGCATACAGCATACTGCTGGGGAAATAACGCAGGTCCATGAGCGTGACGGTCCGGCAAGTCTGGTAATCCGCCAGCAGCAGGGAAACCAGCGAACTGCCGGACGAATCCCGGAACCGCCGGTCGATCTTCGTTTGAGGCGCTATTTCACGATCGGCCCCAGCAGCTTCCGCGCGTTCTCCGAGAAGATATTCTCCTTTTCCTCGCCGGTCAGCGGCATATTTTCCATGCGTTTGATATAATCCGCCTGGTCTTCCCAGGGGGAGTCGGTGGCGAAGAGGACTTTATCCGCGCCATGCTTGCGGACCAGCCGGACGAAAGCCTCATCGGACAGATTTTCCGTCAGGTAAGGAACGGCGCCGGGCAGCGGCGTGATGGGGCCGATGGAAAAGGCGGTGTCCAGCCAGACCGGCGCTCCGGCCAGGTCGCGTTCCACATCGTCCCAGCTGCCCCAGCCGCCCATATGGGCCAGCACCAGGCGCTGCGGACGGACCTGATCGAGGACGTTCAGGATCTGCCGGGTGGAGCAGTAGTTGTGATCGTAGAGGCCGATGTCGATGCCGGCGTGGGTGAGGACGATCAGGCCCAGTTCCGAGGCGCAGTCAATGATGCGTATCATGCGGATGTCGTCAAAATCTACGTTTTGGTAAGCGGGGTGCAGTTTGATGCCGGGGATGCCGGCGTCCTTTAAGCGCTGCAGTTCCCCGCGGTAGTCTTCATAGTCCGGGTGGATGCCGCCGAATGTGACGATCCCGTGGGACAGGAACTCTTCCCGCTGCGAGATCAGGGAATGGTTCACTTTTTCCACCTGTTCGGGATAGGTCATAACGGGCAGATTGACGGACCAGCCGGTACCGGATTTTTCCATGGAAGCAATAAGTCCGTCGGGAGAACCGTCGGTAAAGGGGACGGTTTTCGATACGGCAGCCAGCTTGTTTACGATGGAGAGAGACGCTTTTTTGGGAAATGTATGGGTATGGAAATCAATGATCATGGGAATCGGCTCCTTTCGCGTGAATCTTTTCTCATATCATAATTCAGATACCCCGCGAAGTCAACCGGAGTTATGTTTCGAAAAGGAGATATCTTTAAAAAACGAGTCTCGGAAACTGCTCCCGAAAACTCTCCGGAAGCATGTGTCCCGCGGTTGACTTTTGCCCGGAAGTATGTTATTTTTACATAGGACGCTTTAACAGATAAAAAGTATAAAGCACAAAACTTTTAAACCGCGAAAGAGGCGCTGCGCAGACCGAAGCGCGCAGCCGGGCGGATTGACCGGGACGGAAGCATTTGAGCGGATCGAGGAGACATACCGGGTCGAATCGCGGGAGCATTACATAATAAGCAAATTATACAGAGAGGAAGACCAACATATGCCAGTCACAGATTTATTGGA
Source organism: uncultured Lachnospiraceae bacterium (assembly GCA_947628025.1). Taxonomy (GTDB): domain Bacteria; phylum Bacillota; class Clostridia; order Lachnospirales; family Lachnospiraceae; genus UBA3402. The sequence continues at coordinate 4,576 of CANQYH010000230.1, forward strand.
GCGCAATCACAAACTGTACGGAGACGAGGTAGCCCTGGTGGAGCTGAATCCTACCATGGCGGACAAGAGGAAAACCACCTGGAAAGAATACGATCTGGTGCAGCAGACGTCCGCGACGCCGTACCGCCGTGAGATCACCTGGAGCATTTTTGACGAGAAAGCCAACCGTGTCGCCAACATGCTGCTTAGCCGGGGCATCGGCAAAGGGGACCGCGTGGCGATCCTGATGTTCAACTGCCTGGAGTGGCTGCCGATCTATTTCGGAATATTGAAAACGGGCGCGATCGCGGTGCCGTTTAATTTCCGGTTCTCCGCCGACGAGATCCAATACTGCGCGGATCTGGCGGAGGTACATATCCTTTTCTTCGGGCCGCAGTTCATCGGTCGGATCGAGAGCATTGAAGAGAAGCTGAGCAAGGGCCGCCTGCTGATCTATGTGGGCGACGGCTGCCCGACGTTTGCGGAGAGCTACCGCGAACTGGTGGCGGATTGCTCCAGCCAGGCCCCGCTGATCCGTTTGGAGGACGAGGACGACGCGGCGATCTATTTTTCGTCCGGTACGACTGGTTTCCCGAAAGCGATCCTCCACAATCATGAAAGCCTGCTGCAGGCGGCGCAGATGGAGCAGAAGCACCACGCCACCGGCAGGGACGACGTGTTCCTCTGCATC
>CANQYH010000231.1 GCA_947628025.1 uncultured Lachnospiraceae bacterium
GCTCTTTATCCAGTGTATGAAAGCATGTATTGCAGGTTGAAATAAAGATTTCTTTATGATATACTTTTGGAGAAATATTACGTCGAGCCGGAGAAGCACTATGAATACTAAACACGCCCAATATATGCTGACGATCCTCCAGGAGGGCAGCATTACCGCCGCAGCGCGCAAGCTCTATGTCTCCCAGCCGTCCCTGAGCCAGATGGTCAAGCTGGTGGAAAACAATCTGGGAATGCCGATCTTTAACCGCAATACCGACCCCCTGACCCTGACCTACGCCGGGGAGAAATACATGGAGGCGGCGCGGAGGATCCTGACTATCAACAGCAACCTCCAGAAAGAGATCGACGAGATCAGCCATGAGGACCACGGCACGATCCAGCTGGGGATCCCGGTCCAGCGGGCCATGCAGGTGATACCCTACGTCATGCCCCGCTTCATCCGCGCCTATCCCGACGTCGACGTGCAGATCCACGAATACGGCTCCGCGACCATCGAGACCATGGTCCTGGAGGGGCGTGTGGATTTCGCCTGCCTGACGACCTATCCCCGCCACGAGGAACTGGAATACATCCTGGTGGAAAACGAGGACCTGGTGCTTCTGACCGGACGGAACTCCGCGATCGCCAGACGGATCCCCGCGGGCACGCCGATCGATATCACGGAAGCCAGAGACGAGATGTTCATCAATATCAAATCCGGCCACAGCGTCCGCACCACGCAGGATCTTTTGTTCATCCAAAAAGATATGAGGCCGAAAGTCCTGCTGGAAACCATGAGCATCGAAGTGGCCAAGCGGACCGCCGTCGCCTGCAACGCCGTGATGATCTGTCCGCAGAATTACATCGAAATGACGCCGGAGTTGCTGCCCCAGTGCGTCATGTACCCGCTGACCGACATCGGCGACCGAAAACGCAGCTTTTACATATGCTACCGGAAAGACAGCTACCTGCCCAAATATATGCGCGATTTCATCGGGATCCTGACGGAGAAAAAGGACCCGTTCATCACGGAATGACCGCCGCCTATCCGATCAAAAGTCCCAGCACTGCCGCGATCAGGATGGTTTTCGGGATCGACAGCTTAAACTTCATCAGCAGCACGCCGCTGATCACGGCGATCAGGACCAGGTTCCAGGAGACCGCTCCAAACAGGGACCCGGCCGAAAGATCGGCCGCGCTCAGGATCCCGGCCGCCACGAACGTCGAAACGCTCAGCGTGACCCCCGCGGCCGCGAGCATTCCCAGGCTGGCCGGGCGGACGCCGCGCATGGCGCTCTCCAGCAGCTTGTTCCCTTTCAGCCGCAGGATAAAATGGGCCGCGGCCATAGAAAGCGTCAGCGAGGGCATCATCACGCCCAGGCTGGCGACCGCCGCTCCCAGGATCCCGGCCGTCCGCAGACCCACAAACGTAGCGCAGTTGATCCCCAGGGATCCGGGCGTCATCTCCGCCACGGCCACGATATCCATGACTTCCGAGGCCGTCATCCAGCCGTAGCGCAACACCTCGTCGTTGATGACCGGGATCATGGTCATGCCGCCGAAACTGCAGAAACCGATCTTCATGAACGAAAGAAACAGTCTAAGATAGATCATCTTCTATCCTCCCTCTCCAAACCAGCAGACCAATCACCAGTGCGGCAACGATCACCAGGAGTTTGCTGAAATCCGTAAACGTGCAGACCAGAAAGCTGACCAAAAGCAGCACAACCGCCGATTTTCCTTTCAGGGCCGTGGGCCACATCCGCGCGCAGGCGCTGATGATGATCGGGATCACCACGCTCCTTACCCCGTTCAGCACTTTTGCCACGTAGACATTGTCCCGCAGCGCCCCGTAAAAATAAGTGACCACGGCGATCGCCAGCAGCGCCGGCAGCGACAGTCCCACCGCCGCCACCGCCGCTCCGGCCACCCCGGCCATGGCGTAGCCGGAAAAGACCGACATATTGATGATCATGATCCCCGGAAACGATTTCGCCAGCGACATAAAATCAATGATCTGGTCCTCCGTCATCCATTTCTTCTTATCTACAAATTCGTTCTGCATCTGCGCAATGATGCTCCAGCCGCCGCCAAACGTAAACAAACCGATCTTAAACATCGTACAGAAGATCGCAAACAGCCGTCGTTCCTTTTTCTCCACCGTATGCGCCGTCCTTTCTTTCATATGAACGGGACAACCACCTATCCCGCCGCTTCCCATTAGATTACCGCGTTTTTCCCCATCGGTCAAATAGCTAAATCCATATAACAGCCATAACCAAAAACTATGGTCCGCCCCGTCAAAAGCAAAAACGAATGGGGGCAATAGGCTTTCCGCTATACGTATTATAAAGGAGAATGTATTTGCTTTCCCCGGCGGTTTCCATTATAATGGACCATTAAGAAGCATTTGCTTGTGTTCGGATCCTTTCTGTCAGACCTCGCCGGTACGGAATAAGGATTTCATATGCGTCACACGATTTCGATCCAATTTTCTGCCAGAAAATCACGGAACCTTTTCTTATGCCGCCCGACAGGGCCGAAAACAGACGGAGGAAAACATTCATGGAAGACGTCAGTTTAATGGAAATGCTGAACGCGAGAGAAATGCGGTGCCGGCTGCAGGACCAGCTGCTCGATGCCCATAAAAAGCCGCTGATCTGCCTGACCCTGAACATACCGGGGCCTGTTAAGGTGCTGCCCGGCATTCCGGATGCCTTTGAGACCGGACGCAGACGGATCGAAACCATTCTGCAAACATACAAGATCCCAACGCTCCGCTCAGAGGCGGTCCGGGCCAAAACCGGTTACGAAGCTTTTTACTGCATAGACACCTCCGCCGAGACCGCCAAAGCTCTGATGATCCAGATCGAAGATGCGGACCGCCTGGGGCGTCTTTTTGATATCGACGTGCTGCGCGCGGACGGCGTCAAGGTCTCCCGCGAGGAGCTGGGATTCGCGCCCCGCCGCTGCCTGCTGTGTGGCGAACCGGCCCACGTATGCAGCCGCAGCCGCCGTCACAGCGTGGCGGAGCTGACCTCCGAGATCCGGCGCATCCTGCTTCCTTTCACGATCGCTTCCCGGATCGAAGAGGCCCTGATGGCGGAGGTCTCCGCGACCCCCAAGCCCGGCCTGGTGGATCTCCATGACAACGGCGCTCATACGGACATGTGTTTCGATACCTTTGCCGTAAGCGCCAAGGCCATTTCCCCCTGGCTGGCCCGGATGTTTGAGACCGGATACCGCTGGGACGGCCCCGCGGACGGACTCTTCCCGGCAATCCGCCCCGTCGGCGTCCAAGCGGAACAGGCCATGTTCTCGGCCACCGGAGGCGTCAATACCCACAAGGGCATCATCTTTTCCCTGGGGATCATCGCGGCAGCTCTGGGACTGTGGCTCCGCACGTCCTCCGAGCCGTTTTGCGCAGAGACCGTCCTTACTCTGGCCGGAGCACTCTGCCGCGACTGCCTGGAAGAAGATCTTGCGGCGATCCGTATGCGGGAACCGAAGACCCACGGGGAGATCCTATACCGGAAGTACGGCTTTAAAGGGATCCGCGGGGAGGCCCAGGGCGGTTTCCCGTCGATCCGCCGGATCGCTCTCCCGGCCATGGACCGGGCAAAGGCGACCGGTCTCAGCGACAATGACGCCGCCCTCGACACGCTCCTGGCCCTGATGGCGGAGGTCGACGACACCAATATCCTGATACGCACCGGCCCAAAACAGCTCGCTTTCGCCAAAGCCGAGGCCCGGCGGATTCTGGCTCTGGGCGGAGCCGCGGCGGAAAAAGGAAAAGAAGAGCTGGCACTCTTAAACGAACGGTTCATCGAACTGAATCTGAGTCCCGGCGGCTGCGCCGATCTGCTGGCGATCACGCTGTTTCTGCGCGGGCTTGCGGAAAGCATCCGCTGAATTTATTTTGAAATCGCTACACAAGGCGGCTGACAGGATTTCTGCCATTTTCAGTCCTCAGAAACCCTCGCAACGCGGCATACCTGTGATTCGCCGCGGCGCAGTATCCGGTATCCGGCCGCCACATTTCCGCGCGGATCCTCACGTCCGCCGGTCCAGGTCCCTCTGGATCAATTCCAGATAATGCACCAGCACGTCCCTGTGATGCCCGATCTTCCAGGAACGGTCGATCTCATCGTAGGTAAAGCTCTTCCGCCCGCCCTCCTGCATCCGCTTCCAAAAACCGTACAGCTCGTCAAACGGGATATAATAGATCTCGTCCAGGGCGGTCCAGTGGAGGATAATAAAAGCCACGCCGCCCTGCTGTTCAAACTCCTGCATGAACTTTACCTGATGTTCATGGACATTCTGCAGCGGGAACGTCGTCACCGCACATTCTTTCGCGTCAAAACAGACCGGGATCCCCTGCACCGCGCCGATATAGTCCACGGTGCTTTTCTGGTCAAAATAGGCCAGCGTAATATGCCTCGTCTCCTTATCGATCGTGATCGGCGTGATCGGCGTCGGCACTTTCTGGATCAGCGCCAGCTTTTTTTCCCGGTATACCTCGTTTGTGTGATTGATCATATCCTCTAAGGTCGAGCCGCGAAGCCCTCTGGAATTCCAGGTTCCCATGATCCTACCCCCTGCGCGGATACGGCCTTTCGCGGCCGTCCCGCTGTTTTCAAAAACGATTATACACGGAACCCGCCGTTTTGTCATGGAACATTTTTATTTCCACGTAAATTTCCAGGAGTTTCGGGAACAAACCGGGGATTTTTCGGATGTTTCGGAAACGAACCTGCCCGCAATGCAGGCATATCATTATTGATCGTCAGGATATAAAACCTATTTACAGTAACAGACTACAGCTCCGGTGTAAAAAGAGGGGCCCGGGAAATACCCCGAACCCCTGAAATCATTTCACAATCGCCGGTCCTCCCGGCAATCGTCTGTCCATCGTCTGCCTGATGTTTTACGCGAACGGATTCTCCGACGGATACCGCACGCCCTTGGGCTGGTTGTAGCCGATGCTCTCCGCGCCTAAGTATTTGAAGACCTCGAACAGAGCCTTGCCGTAATGTCCGAACGCCACCGCGCCGTGATGCGGGAAACCGCCCTCGATCAGAACATGGCGGTAGAATCTTCCCATCTCCGGAATCGCGAACACGCCGACGCCGCCGAAGGAGCGGGTCGCAACCGGCAGGATCTCGCCGTGAGCTACATAAGCGCGCAGATGGTTGTCGGCGGTGGACTGCAGGCGGTAGAACG
>CANQYH010000232.1 GCA_947628025.1 uncultured Lachnospiraceae bacterium
CTCTCGTAAAGCTGGGGCAGGAGGCCGGCTCTACGGCGATGATCCGGTAGTCTTTCTCGCCACGCAGCTTCTCTCCCATGAACGGAGCGATCAGACCGCCCAGGTTGGAACCGCCGCCGGCGCAGCCGATGATGATGTCCGGGGTGATGCCGTATTTATCCATCGCGATCTTGGACTCCAGGCCGATGACCGACTGATGCAGCAGCACCTGATTCAAAACGCTGCCCAACACATAGCGGTAGCCCTCGTTCGTCGTCGCCATTTCCACCGCTTCGGAGATCGCGCAGCCGAGGCTCCCGGTGGTTCCCGGATGCTCCGCCAGAATCTTGCGGCCCACCTCGGTCTCCATGGACGGAGACGGCGTCACAGAAGCGCCGTAGGTCCGCATCACCTCGCGGCGGAACGGCTTCTGCTCGTAGGAAACCTTCACCATATAGACCTTGCAGTCCAGTCCCAGGTAGGCGCAGGCCATGGAGAGCGCCGTGCCCCACTGTCCGGCTCCCGTCTCGGTGGTCACGCCTTTCAGTCCCTGCTTCTTCGCGTAATACGCCTGGGCGATGGCGGAATTCAGCTTGTGGCTGCCGCTGGTATTGTTGCCCTCAAATTTATAATAGATCTTCGCCGGGGTCTGCAGCTTCTCCTCCAGGCAGTAAGCCCGGACCAGCGGCGACGGACGGTACATCCTGTAGAATTCGCGGATCTCCTCCGGGATCTCCACGTAGGCCGTCGTGTCGTCCAGTTCCTGCCGGACCAGATCGTCGCAGAATACGCCCCGCAGCTCCTCGAACGTCATGGGCTTTAATGTGCCCGGATTCAGAAGAGGAGCCGGTTTATTCTTCATGTCTGCGCGCATATTGTACCAGGATGTCGGCATCTCACTCTCTTCCAGATAGATTTTGTACGGGATCTTGCTTTCGTGCTTCATTGCGTTTACCTCCATAAAAATTTAATAAGATAGAGTTATGATTGCCAGGACAGGGGAATTCTTTGCTTCTCAGCAATAAAAAAACTCCCGTCCCTCAATCAAATGCAGGGACAAGAGTTAAACTCCTGCGGTGCCACCCGGCTTGGTACATGCGTACCCTCTCAGCGCATACAGATATATGCTGAATTTGATAACGGAGTATCCTCTCCGGCTCGCATACTAAGATTTCCGCTCGCCCTCAGGAGTCCATTCACCTCTGTTTTCCGTACCGCCTTTCCACCGCCGGCGGCTCTCTGGGACGTACCGCAAAGGTTACTTACTCTCCCTCACAGGTTTCCTGTTTTTATTTATACCACCGGCCGCCCGGAATGTCAACCGGTTATTTTGCGGATTTTCGGGGGTCCGCGTTTTCCGTCCGCACGCCGCCGGACGCAGAAAATGAACTGTCCGCGGCCCTTAAAAATAAAACTCCCGGATCCTCTGCTCGATCCTGTGCGGGTTCCGCTCGAACAAAGAATACGCCAGCAGGTCCCCGGCTGCCTCAAGCTCCGTATCCGAACCGTCCTCCCGCAGCGCCTCGTTCATCGCCGCCGCCAGCTTTCCGTACAGCCGGCGGTACGAGTCTAACGCCGTCAGAGTGCCGCCGGTCATCGCATCCAACGCGACCGGCAGAGAACCGATCTTCCGGTCAAACACGATCTCTCCCAGACAGACGGTCCCCCGCGCACGGATCCGGGCCCGCACGGGATCCTCTCCGTCTCCCGGTCCCGCCAGCAGATTGCGGATCCCCACATAATGCGAGATCATCTGCTTATAACCGTCCATATACGCCGCCTCCCGGGAATGCAGCGTAAAACCTCTTTTTCCGGTCTCCTTAGTCATCCCCACTTTTTTCAGGAAAGCGTCCTCATAGAACCGCCTGCTGAAACCGTTGCTAAGATATCTTGCGGAGATCGTTCCCGACTTTTCCCCTGCTTCCACAAAATATTCGGAGAATTTGGACTCCAGAAATAATACCGCCCCTCTCTCAGATCCCGTCTCCCGCCCCAAAAGGACCACGTCGATATTGGATGGAAAACGCCGGTCGATCACAGGATTCTGATACTCGAACACCGAATCGTCAAACAGCAGTTCTTTCCCGTTGATCTTCAGGATCAGCGGATGTTCCGAAGTCACACGGTAGAAAAAGAGGAGCGCGCAGAGCGCCGATGAATGGAGCGTCGTGATCCGCCGCTCCTCCCGGCCATTTCCGCCGCAGGCTTCCGCAAGTTTCTTTCTGAAAAGCGCCGGCTCTTCGATCCCGAACAGTTCGATCAGAGCGTCCCCGGCCGGGCCGTCCGTCCGAAACGCGTACGAATTGCCGGACCGGCTGCCCGGCGTCGCCACTACCCGCTCCGACCTGCCGGGAAAATCCGTTTCCTCCCACAGGGCTCTGTATAATTGTCCCGCTCTCCCCGTCATTCTCTCAAAATCGATTCCCACGCTGCCTTTCCTTTCCGCCTGCTTCCGGTCCCCAAAAACGCTCCGGCTCCGTTACGATCCTGACGCCCGGCTGATCTTTCAGACAATATACCGGGCAGGCGTACTACGGCACCCACTCTCCGGACGCGTTGCCCCAGCACTGGTCCGGCGTGTACCGGTTCGCATACATGGCCCCGCTGGCCGGGTCGAGAAAATACCATTTGCCGCCCGGCTGCTGCCGGCCGGCCGCCGCCTCAATCCGCGAACACCGCCGCAGCCGCCGTCTCCAGCGCTTTCACGATCAGCGGCAGGGCCATGCTGGGCGTACCGGCTCCCTTTCCGACCGCCTGTTCGGGCAGGTAGGGGACATGGATAAACCCACCTTTTACGGAAAGGCCTTCCACATCGATCAGGCGCATCAGCGAGTAAAAGGTATCGTTGCACACATAGGTCCCCGCGGAATAGGAAACGCAAGCCGGGATCCCCTGGGCGCAGATGTCCGCCGCGATCTTCCGGACAGGAACCGTCGCGAAATAAGCGGCCGGACCCCCGGCGCAGACCGGTTCGTCCTGCGGGCAGGCCCCCAGATTATCCGGGATCGAGGCGTTCCGGTAATTGACCGCCACTTTCTCGATCTCGATCCGCGCGCGGCCGCCCGACTCCCCGACGCAGATCACCGCGTCCGGTTCGTACCGCCTGACCGCCCCGGCGACCTCTTTCGCGGCCTCCCCGAACGCGGTCGGGATATTTTGTTTCAGAACGATAATGTCCCCCAGCCGGTCCGCCATCTGACGAACCGCCTCCCAGGACGGATTCACCGTTTCTCCCCCAAAAGGAGTAAAACCTGTGAAAAGGATCTTCATGAGCCCCTCTCTCCTTTCTGAACGGATCGCGGCCGGGATTTCCGCCGCTCCGCGGTCAGAGACAGATCCCAGCCGTTTTGTCACGATCCATCATAGCATACGGGCAGAAAAAAATCAACGGCCGCCGTACCCCCTGGTCTAAAGGGTGTTTTCCTGCGGCGGTTTCTTTGCGGGCGGGTTCCCCTGTCCGGCGGTCGGCGCATTCGGGCCGGCTGTCGGGGCCGGCTGCCTCCGCTCTCTCGGAGCGAGATTGGCCCGGGACGGCCCTGTCTGCCGGTTTGCGGCTATCTCCCGCCGGGTCAGCTCCCCGATCGGGATCCGGCTCTTGCTCAATTCCGTAATGACCGTTTTCGGATCGGTCTTAGCCAGCTGCATCTGCTGGTCTGTCAGATGGGACGCCATTCCTCTGGCGTTCCCGTCGATTCGGTTCAACAGCATCCTGCTCCGCAGCAGATGTCCGTCCGCTTCCAGCGGGGCCTCCGGGGCGATCTCTCCCGCGAACTGCGCCACGCGCCCCGCGTAATCCGCCGCGATCTCCAGCCCCAGCTCCAGCCGGTCCAGCTTTTTTTCCGCGCCTGGGTCCGGCGATCCCAAAAACGCGTTCCGGTAATCCTGGTTACCTTTCATCACGTTTCTCATAGCGCCAAACTCGCGCACCGTCTTTTCGAACGTCTGCATGGTTTCCGACGCGCGCACCAGCGCCAGCGGATCCGAGAGGTCCGTCTGGTCCACCCGGAAATCCGCCAGTCTGTCCATGGCTTTCCGGAACATGGTCCCATACGCCTTGTCAGCCTTTTCCATCCCTTCGCTGCCGACACTTTCGTCATGCCGCTCACCCAGCCATTTACAACATTCCCTCTCCATCTTCTCTCTCGTCTCATCGCTTGCGGACACGACTCCCTCGAACGACATATCTTTCACACCCATCATATACAGCCGCATCATCGTGTTAAATTCCTGATTTTTCGGCATCAGAGCCGGCGCAAACCGCATATAAGCGGCGGTCTCTTCCATACTTCCGCTCCTCACGGTCCGCTCCACCCGATTGCGGATACCCGCCGCATTCGTCTGCCGTTCTTCTGCCGCGGCATGGCGGACGGTTTGTTCCACCAATTCCCTGGCTCTCCCTTTCAGGCGGATCTCCACGTCCAGATCCTGTAAAGACGAAGCTCCGAACAGGAACCGTCCCTCTTCATCCGGCCGGATCGAGTCCGGCGGCGCGATCCCGTACTCCTCCAGGGAACCTTGCCGTCCCTCCCGATACTCCCGGAACCTTTTCTGCTCCTCCTCCTTTAACAGCCCGCTCAGATATTCAATCATACTGTCGCTGCCGCGGACGGTCTGCTTCGTTTCAGGATGATTCCCGAACAGCGCGTCCCGGTTATAATCGCTCAGAAGCCTGCATGCCATAAGACGGTACTTATCGTCCGCGGAGAAGCCCGCCTCGATCGCGTCCTGGCCGGAAAGCTGCCGGTTCCACCGCTTCTCCGAAGCCAGGCTCCGGAACTCTTCCGTCTTTTTTTCAAATTTTTGGGCCAGTTCGCCGCTGACCGTATCCCGCAGCGCCGCGTAAACGGTGGGGACCCTGGCCGTGGTAAGGGCCCCCGTATTCGGGTCCTGCACCGTCCTTTCCCTGTACGTATCCGATTCCAGGATCCCATGATCCATGCGGACAGCCGAATCGCCTTTCATCCCTTTCACGACCCGTCCGACAGCCTCTCCGAAGTCCGACATGCCGCTCAAAAACGCGCTCGCCCCGGGCGCGTACCGGCTGTTTTGCAGAGCCGAGGTCGCGCTCTGAGAATCCCACCACTCATACGGGGCCATCCGGAGGGCGTACTGGATCTCCTCCCGGTAATCCAGCCCCGCCGCCGCTTCCATCGCGCCTTTTAGTACCCCGGC